>CALEEU010000150.1 GCA_937875975.1 uncultured Opitutia bacterium
CCTTGCCCTTGGCGTCGAGGATGCCGAAGCGGGCGGTGATGTTGGCGGCGGAGCCGGCCGGCAGAGAGCCCTTGGGAAGGTCGATACGGACCGAGGCGATGGGCGGGTTGCTGGCGTTGAGCGTGATGACGAAGTATTCGCCTTTGGCGACGCCCTTGGGCATCTTGATAGAGGCACCGGCTGCGAAAGCGATGGGGGAGGGGACGGCGACGACGGCCTTCTTGGCGGCCGGCTTCTTGGCGGCCGTAGACGCGTCGGTGATCTTGGCGGGTGTCTTGGCGGCTTTTTTGGCAGGCGCGGCTGGGGGAGCGGCCTTCAGGAAGAACGTGCCAGCGGGGGCGATCAATCCGGTCGGGTGCTCCGCGAGGAAGGCTGCGATCTCTTTCTGCCAAGCCGTGACGTCGGTCAGGTTCTTCTGTTCGGCAAAGGTCTTTTCATGGAACGACGCGAGCGCGGCGCGGAACTCGGCATCTTTCTTGCTGAGGTAGGCGTTCTTGCTGCGGACTTCCGGATAGAAAGGGTGGTCATTGCCGACGCCCTTGAGTTCGGGTTCGGGGGTGTAATTGTAGTCCGCGTAGACGCCCCACTGTTTCACGTCCGCGAAGAAAGCCTGCAGGGTATAGAAGTCGGCGGACTTGATCGGGTCGAACTTGTGGTCATGGCACTCGGCGCAGCCGAAGGTGCTGCCCAGCCAGGCGTTGGAGACGGAGCGCACGCGTTCGGCGCCGTATTTCGAAAGGTATTCCTTCGCCTGGGCGCCGCCTTCGCGGGTCATCATGTTCAGGCGGTTATAGCCGCTCGCGACGAGCTGTTCTTCGGTCGGGTTAGGCAGGAGATCGCCCGCGAGCTGCTCGCGGGTGAAGACGTCGAACGGCTTGTTGTCATTGAACGCCTTGATGACGTAGTCGCGGTAGGGAAAGATGCGCTGGTTCTGGTCGCCGTGGAAGCCGACCGTATCGGCGTAGCGGGCGACATCGAGCCACCAGATCGCCATGCGTTCACCGAAGTGGGTCGAGGCCAGCAGGCGATCGACCTGCTTCTCATAGGCATCGGCAGATTTGTCGGCCAGGAAGACGGCGGTCTCGGCGGGCGTGGGCGGCAGGCCGGTCAGGTCAAACGAGACGCGACGCAGCAAGCGTTCCTTGGTGGCTTCCGCGGAAGGGTTGATTTTCTTCTCGGCCAGCTTGGCGCCGATGAAAGCATCGATCGGATTCTTGCCGCCGGCCGGCAGGGTAGGCACGACCGGAGCCTCGAGCGGCTTGTAGGCCCAGTGCGGTTCGTACACGGCGCCTTGGGCGACCCAGCGGCGCAAGAGTTCTTTCTGGGCGGCCGTGAGGGTCTTGTGCGACTCCTTTTCGGGCATGATGTCTTCGGCGTCGGTCGAGAAGATGCGTTTGATGATCTCGCTCTGTTCTGGCTTTCCGGGTACGATGGCGATCTCGCCGCTCTTACCGGCCTTCAACGCATCCTCGCGAATGTCCAGGCGTAGGCCACCTTTGCGGGACTTAGGATCGAAGCCGTGGCAATGGAAGCAGGTGTCCGACATGATCGGACGGATATCGCGGTTGAAGCGAACCGTGTCGGCGGTTTCGGCGGCTCCGAGGAGGCCGGCGACGAGCAAGGGGGCGACTAAAGGCAGGACGCGCATGGGGATGTTTTTTAGACAACCCTAAGCCCTCGGGGTTTCAATGGATTTCTAGGGAAAGTCCCTCAGCGGGCCTGCCAGTTTACCGCGTCGATGAGCACGTAGCCGTCGGCGCCCCCGTTGCTGATGATGACCCGTGCGTCCGTGCTATCAGAGAAGTCGTAGATGCCCAGGGATACTAGTCGATTCTCTGGGCCCTTGCTGAGGTTCACCACCCGCTCGGTCTGGCCGCCCGCGTGGAGGACGCTCACCTTGGCGTTTGTCGCGCGGTTGACGTTCGGGACAATCGTGAGGAAGACCTCGTGCTTGCCGGTCTTGGGGAGTTTCGTGGCGAACGTCGCGGACATCGCACCCTTGGCGCCCTTGTCGTCGTGACGATAGCCTGCGCCGACGAAGCCGCCGTTAGCGGAGCTCTGCTTCCATTCTCCGGAGAGCGTGGCCTCGTCGTCGTCGACCGTCACGCCCGGGAGTGCGGCGGCCGGCTTGGCCGAGCCATGGCCCTTCGGCTTGAGCTTGGAGGATTCGTGCTCGAGCACCTGGCCGTCGGCGAGCAGGCGGGCGCGTAAGGCCGCATAGGGGACATCCTGCACGGCTAGGTTACCCTCGATCGCCATCGCGGCGGCGGTGGCCGCGGACTGCCCGAGGATCATGAAGACCGGCTCCATGCGGATCGAGCCGTAGGCGATGTGCGTGGCGCTGCAGGCGACCGGCGCGAAGAGGTTGGCGATCTCGCCGCGCTTCGGCACCAGCGAACCGTAGGCGATGGAGTAAGGGGAGATCGGCACGCCGATGTCGCCTTCGTTCTGCACGTGACCTTCCGGCGTGACGTACCGGCGGACGTTATGGGAGTCGATCGTGTACGAACCCATGCCGACCGACTCCGGCGTCGGCTTCTTCTTCGTCAGCTCGTTCTCGGTCATCACGAACGCCCCGACCATGCGCCGGGCTTCACGGACGTAGATTTGGTGGGGCCAGTGGCCGTTGTCCTTGAACTCGTCCTTCGGCAGGCCCCAGCGGTTGGCTTCTTCACGGACGTCGGCCGGCACGC
>CALEEU010000151.1 GCA_937875975.1 uncultured Opitutia bacterium
GTCGGGACGGAGGCCGGTGAGGAAGGACGTGCGACTCGGGTTGCAGAGCGCGTATTGGCAGTAGGCGCGATCGAAGCGGACGCCGGAGCGGGCGAGGGCGTCGATGTTCGGCGTCAGCGCCTCGCCGCCGTACGTGCCCATGCGAGGGCCGCAATCATCTGAGACGAGCAGCAGGACGTTCTTGCGAGGCTCGGCCGCGAAGGCGGATAGGCAGGCGAGGAGGGCGAGGGCGATGGGGAGGCGCATGAGGCTATCTAGGGGACAAGTGGGCACGGGGGCAAGGGGGGAGCGAAGGGGGTGATGGCGGTAAGCGGTTGGCGGATAGTGGTTGGGCCTTTGACGGATGAAAACAGAACAGGCGACAAGGGGTAATCCCTGCCGCCTGATGCTTCCTAACCGCCAACCGCTAGCCGCTAACCACGACTACCTTTTGTCGGTTACACTTCCCAGTCGTCACCCTTGCCCTGGAGGAGCTTGTCGATCGCCCCGAGGACGAGGTCGACGGCTTCTTCCTGCGAAGTCTGGTCGGTCTTGATGTGGACCTCCGGAGCTTCGGGGGCCTCGTACGGGGACGAGATGCCGGTGAACTCGGAGATCTCACCCCGACGTGCCTTGGCGTACAGACCCTTCACGTCGCGGGATTCGCAGACGGCGAGCGGGGCGTCCACGAAGACCTCGATGAACGTGTGGTTCGCGAGGGCGGCGCGGGCCTTGGCGCGGTCGGCGGCCAGGGGGGCGATAAGCGTGACGAGGGTGATGTGGCCCGTGCCGGCGAAGAGGCCGGCGACGGCGGAAGCGCGACGCACGCTTTCGGCGCGGTCGGCGGCGGAGAAGCCGAGATCGCGGTTGAGCGAGACGCGGAGGTCGTCGCCATCGACGCGGATGACGTTGCGGCCGGCGTCGAAGAGGCGGCGCTCGACGGCTTCGGCGATGGTCGACTTGCCCGAGCCGGAGAGGCCCGTGAACCAGACGACCGCCGGCGGGTGACCCGCGCGGGCGCCGCGTTCGGAGGCGGTGACCTTGCCGGAGGGCGCTTCGGACTTCGAAACCGCGTCGAGGATGATGCCGCCGCCATGGATGCGGCCGCCTTCCTCGAGGGCGAAGCGACCCGTGATGGGGCATTCGCTGTGGAGGTCGTAAGCGATGTTACGCGTGGCGCGGACGATCACTTCGCAGATCGAGTCGCGAGGGACGCTGGTGGCCTCCTTGGATTCGAGCGTGGAAGCGTCGGTCACCTTGATGATCTTGGCGATGACCGCGTCGACGTTCTGGGTGAGCAGGCGTAGGCGGTAGGTCTTGTTCTGGACGAGCGGTTCCTTGCCGAGCCAGAAGATACGGGCGCGGAATTCTCGGCCGACGCGAGGCTGGTTGGCCGGGTGGGACGCGACCTGGCCGCGTTCCACGAAGATCTGCTCGGAGAGCGTCACGCCGGCGGAGCCGCCGGTGCCGACGACCGAGCGGGACTCCGGGCCCGGCCAGTCTTCGAACGTGCGGACCGTGCTACGACGACCGCCGGGCTGGAAGATGAGCTCGTCGCCCGGGCGGATCGCGCCGGCTTCGACGCGGCCCGCGATGATGCGGCGATGGTCGAAACGATAGATGTCGGAGATCGGGAGGCGGAGGGGCAGGCCGGTGAGGTCGTCCTCGTGCGAGAAGTTGTCGAGCGCTTCGGTGACCGTCGGGCCCTTCCACCAAGCCATCTTGGCGGAGCGGTCGACGACGTTCTCGCCGTGCTTGGCGGCGATCGGGATGAAGTGGACGGCGTTGAGGCCGAGCGTCTTCAGGAAGGCCGAGTATTCGGCGACGATCTTCTGGTAGGTGGACTCAGAGTGGTCGACGAGGTCCATCTTGTTCACCAGCACGACGAGCTGCTTCACGCCCAGGAGGGAGAGGAGGAACGCGTGGCGGCGGGACTGGTCCATCACGCCTTCTTTGGCGTCGATGAGGAGGAGGGCGGCGGAGGCGCTGGCGGCACCGGTCACCATGTTCTTGAGGAACTCCTTGTGGCCCGGGGCGTCGATGATCGCGTAGGCGCGCTGCTTCGTGCGGAAGAAGATGCGCGTCGTGTCGATGGTGATGTTCTGTTCCTGCTCTTCGATCAGGGCGTCGAGGAGGAAGGCGTATTCGAACTCCATGCCTTCGATGGCACAGTTCTTACGAACCTGCTCGATTTTTCCGTTAGGCAGGGAGTCGGTGTCGTTGAGGAGACGGCCGACGAAGGTAGACTTGCCGTGGTCGACGTGGCCGACGACGACGACGTGCATCTTACGATGGTCTTCGACGGAGGGAAGGGAGGTGCTCACAGGTTGGGAAAGGGATTGGGTGTTCATCTTGTCAGGCGGCTCACATGAAGCCCTTGGCGCGGAGTTCCTGCATGGAGTTGCGACCGACGTGGTCCTGGGCGCGACCGGCGCGTTCGCTGGTCTTGGTCAGCTTCAGTTCTTCGATGACTTCGTCGATGTTGCTGGCCGGGCTGTCGACCGGGTGCGTGATCGGATGGCAACCGAGGGAACGGAAGCGCTTGCCGTCGCGGGCAAAGTAGAGGGTCGGGTTCGGGATGTTCTCGCGGCGGATGTATTCCCAGATGTCGAGTTCGGTCCATTCCAGAAGCGGCTGCACGCGGACGTGGCCGCCTTCCGGGGCGGTGCTGGCGAACTGGCCCCAGAATTCCGGCGGCTGGTCCTTGTAGTCCC
>CALEEU010000152.1 GCA_937875975.1 uncultured Opitutia bacterium
GGCATCCATCAGGCCTACCAGAAGGGCCTGACCGCCCGCGCCGCCCAGAGCGGCGTCAAGGTAATCGCCCAAGGCAAGTCCAGCGGACAACCCAATCGCGCAATCCCCACGCTCTTCGCGACCGATGCCAAGACCTTCGTCGCCGACGGCTCGCTCCAAGAAGAGATCTTCGGTCCGAGCTCGCTCGTGATCTGGTGCGCCGACCAACGCGAAGTCGACGCCGTCCTCGGCGCCCTGCACGGCAACCTGACCGCAACGGTGCACGGCACCGACGCCGAGCTCGCGCAGCAATCCGCTCTGATTGCCCGTCTTGAGGCCGTTGCCGGCCGCGTGGTCGTTAACGGCTTCCCTACCGGCGTCGAAGTCTCGCATGCCATCGTACACGGCGGCCCTTATCCTTCGCTGTCCGACGGACGCACGACCTCGGTCGGCTCGAACGCCATCTACCGCTTCACCCGCCTCGTCTGCTTCCAGAACTATCCGGACGCCGCCCTGCCCGCCGAGTTGCAGAACGCCAACCCCCTCGGACTCTCCCGCCTCGTCAACGGCACCCGCACCAATGCCACCCTCTGACCTAACCGCCAACCGCTAACCGCTTACCGCTTCCACCTCTCCGTCATGTCCCCCCTCGAACTCCAGAAAATCCTCTCGTCCGGACTGCTCTCTTTCCCCATCACCGACTTCAAGGCGAACGGTGACTTTGACGCCCCGAGTTACGCCAAGCGCCTACAGTGGCTCGCGCCCTACGGCGCGACCGCGCTCTTCGCTGCGGGCGGCACGGGCGAATTCTTCTCCCTCGAACCGAAGGAATATTCAGCCGTCATCAAGACCGCGGTCGACACCTGCGACGGACTCGTGCCGATCCTCGCCGGTGCCGGCGGTCCGACCCGCGTGGCGATTCAGTATGCGCAGGAAGCCGAACGCCTCGGTGCCAAGGGCATCCTGCTCCTTCCGCATTACCTGACCGAGACTAACCAGGACGGCGTCGCCGAGCACGTCGACCAGGTCTGCAAGTCAGTCAAGATCGGTGTCGTCGTCTATAATCGCAACGTCTGCCGCCTCCTGCCGCACCACCTCGAGAAGCTCGCGGCCAACAACCCGAACCTGATCGGCTACAAGGACGGCTTTGGTGACATCGAGCTCATGGTCTCCGTCCGCCGTCGCATGGGTGACCGCTTCAGCTACCTCGGTGGCCTGCCGACCGCCGAAGTCTACGCCGCCGCCTACAAGGCCATGGGCGTGCCGGTCTATTCTTCCGCCGTCTTCAACTTCATCCCGCAGACCGCGATGGATTTCTACCATGCCGTCGCGAAGGACGACCACGCGACGCAGAACCGCCTCCTCGACACGTTCTTCCTGCCTTACCTCGAACTCCGCAACAAGAGCGCGGGCTACGCCGTCAGCATCATCAAGGCTGGCGCCACCGTCGTCGGCCACGGCGCGGGACCCGTGCGCGCTCCGCTGACCGACCTGAAGCCCGCCGAAGTCGAGCAGCTCGCCGCCCTGATCGCCAAGGCCGGCGTCAAGTAAGCCGCCATGCGTGAGTTCACCACCGACCAAGCAGGATACCTGAACGACGCCGTCGCGAAGGTGAAGCGGCGCATCCTGCCGTTGTTCATCGTGATGTTCATCGTGAACTACCTGGACCGCGTGAACG
>CALEEU010000153.1 GCA_937875975.1 uncultured Opitutia bacterium
TGGGCGCGTGGATGACTTACGGCCTCGGCAGCGAATGCGCTGACCTCCCTGGTTTCGTGGTCCTGCAAAGCGGCCCGCGCGGCCCCCGCGGCGGCGCCTCCCTCTGGAGCAGCGGCATGCTGCCGAGCACCTACCAAGGCGTGCCTCTGCGCGGCCAAGGCGACCCGATCCTCAACCTGACCAACCCGCAAGGCGTGGCTGCGGCCGACCAGCGCAAGGTCATCGACGCCGTCCGCGAACTCAACGCCGCGCGCCTGGCGAAGACCGGCGACGACGAGATCTCGGCGCGCCTCAACGCCTACGAGATGGCCTACCGCATGCAGACGAGCGCGCCCGCAGTCATGGACCTCAAAGGCGAGAGCAAGGCGACCCTCGACCTCTACGGCATCAAGGATCCGGCCGAGGCCAGCTTCGCCCGCAATTGCCTGCTCGCGCGCCGCCTCGTCGAGCGCGGCGTCCGCTTCATCCAGCTCTACGACACCAACTGGGACCACCACGGCGGCGTGACCGAGAACCTGCAGAAGCACCTGCCCATGAAGGCCAAGGACATCGACCAAGCGTGCGCCGCGCTCGTGCGCGACCTGAAGTCCCGCGGCCTCCTCGACGACACCATCGTCGTCTGGGGCGGCGAGTTCGGCCGCACCCCGATGGGCGAGGTCCGCGAGTTCACCGGACGCAACCACCACATCGACGCCTTCACCATGTGGTTCGCCGGCGGCGGCTTCCGTCCCGGCATGACCTACGGCGAGACCGACGAGTTCGGCTTCGGCGCGGCCAAGGACCCCGTCCACGTCCGCGACATCCACGCCACCCTCCTGCACCAGATGGGACTCAACCACGAGCGCCTCAGCGTGCGCTCACAGGGCCTCGACGTCCGCCTCACCGGGGTCAACCCGGCCAAGGTGATCAAGCCGCTCCTGGCCTGAGGTTCAGGATTCAAGCAACCATTGGAGCCTGTCAGGGTTGAAAGGATAGATGCGCCCTAGCCTGATACAGACCTTCAGCCTTTTAGGACTATGCATAGCGGCGACCGCGCAGGAAAGTGACGGCGTGTTTGAGCGTTATGACCGTAATCGTGACGGTAAAGTCACGGCTGACGAATTGCCGAGCAAGACGACCTTCGCCCGTGCAGGCCACCCGGTTCAGCAATGGCGCCAAAACGCTCACGCTCGACCTGGCCGATATGCGCACCAGCCACCGGCTCGATCTGAAACTCGGCACCGCCGCCAGCGCGGACATCACCCGCGCGCTCTACATCACCGTCCCCGCTCTCGCCGAGTGAGCGCACTCCATCACTCCAACTCTCCATGAAACCCGTCCTCATTCTTCTCGCGCTCGCCCTCACCGCCTTGGCTCAAACCCCGCCATTAACCGCCCCTGCGGTCAAAGCGAAAGCCAAGGCCACACCACCTCCGCTTCCTGAAAACGTCGAAGAGCGCACCGTTACCGTCTGGAGTGATGGCACCCGCATGGCGGGCGACGTTTACCGCCCGAAAAACCTTGCGCCCGATGCCAAAGCACCCGCCATCGTCCTCTGCGCCGGCACCGGCGGCACCAAAGGCGGCACGCAGGCCCGTGTCGCACGGCTGTTCGCCAAGGAAGGCTATGTCGTGCTCGCTTTCGACTATCGTGGCTGGGGCTTCAGTGAGAGCCAGCTCATGGCCGTCGAGCAGCAGCCCACCCCCGGCGACAAGAACGAGATGACCCTCAAAGTCCGCGCCCTGCGCTGGCAGATGAACATGACCGACCAGACCGAGGACATCCGCGCCGCCATCAGCTTCATCGCCGGTGAGCCCGGCGTGGACAAGGAGCGCATCGGCCTTTGGGGCAGCAGCTACGGAGGCGGACTTGTCACCTACATGGCCGGCACCGATCCCCGCGTGAAATGCACCGCCGCGCAGGTGCCCGGAGGCCTCACCCCGTCCACACCCGCCCGGGAAGCCTACGCCTACGACCTCGCCACCAAACAGGCCCGCGGCCTGACCGAGCCTATCCCGCTCGAAACCGGTAAGCTCGGCGGCAAAATGACGAAATATGACAACATGCGGGTGAACCCGGCGAAAGGTATCGGCTACCATGCCCAGGAAGCCATTGCCGGCATCAAAGCGCCCATCCTCTTCGTTGTCGCCGAGAACGAGGAACTCAGCAGCAACGCCGCCGTCGAGAAGGCGAATCAGGACCTCACCAAGCGCGGCATCCTGTCCAAACACCACGTCATCAAAGGCATCACCCATTACGGCGTCTATCGCGAGGGCTTCGAGGAAGCCACCCGCGTGGAACTCGAATGGTTTAACCAGCACCTCAAGGCCCCGGCGCGCTAACCAACACTACCAGCATGACTCCAAAACGCCACCCATCCGTCCTCCTTTTTCTTTGTGCGCTCAACGTCCTCTGCGGTTCCACAGCCTCCGGCCAGTTTCCAGACGGCACGACGGCGAAGCCTGCGACGACCACCATGCCACAGAAACCGTCGGAAACGCCCACCTCGCATGCGGATGCTGTTTTCTCCGGCTACGACAAAAACAACGATGGCAAGGTCACGTCTGATGAACTGGCGAATCCGAAGGCTTTCGCCCGCTTCGACCTGGATAAGGACGGCGCGATCACGATGGCGGAGTATCAGAAGGTGAGCGGAAAAGCCGCCACGGGTGGCGAGGCCGTCACACCTAGCCGCGGGCTCTCCACCCAGATCGAGTCCATGATCAAAGCCGTGGACAAGAACGCCGACGGCCAGATCACCAAGGAGGAAGCCGGCGGCGCCCCTTGGTTCGCCAGACTGGACCAGGATGGCAACGGCATCGTCAGCGCGGAAGAACTTACCTTGATGCGCCGCATCGTGGCGGCAGGAGCAGGATCAGCGGGCAAAAATTCCGCCAGCAAGACACCTGCGATCACGCCCGAGGACGTCAAGAAGGTCACCAGCGGCCCAGAGATGCTCAAACCCGGCGAAGTCGGCATCGGCCGCATGATGGATGACGTGAAGTTCCGCACGCTGGACGGCAAGGAACTCAGCCTCGGCTCTTTCAAGGACCGCAAGGGACTCGTCATCGTCATGTCGAGCGCCACTTGCCCCGTCAGCAAACGCTACCTGCCCTCGGTGGCCAAGCTGGCCGCGGAACTCAAGGACCAAGGGCTGGGGCTGCTCCTCGTCAACGCCCTCGGCAGCGAGAAGCCCGAGGATATCCGATCCCAGCTGGCCGCCGCCGGCGTGACTGCACCTTACGTGCACGACATCGAAAAGAAGCTCAGCCTGGCGCTGGGCGCTCGCACCACCACGGAGGTGTTCCTGATTGATCCGGCGCGCACGCTGATCTACCGCGGCGCGCTCGACGACCAATACGGGATCAATTACAACCTCGATGCGCCCAAGCACTCTTATCTGCGGGACGCCGTCGCCGCCCTGCTCCGCGGGGAAAAACCTGCCGTGCAGGCGACCGCCGCCCCTGGATGCGAACTGGACCTGCCGGCCGCCGCTGACGCCAAGGCCACGGCGATCACCTACCACCGCGACGTGGCCCGCATCCTCCAGCAGAACTGCGTCTCCTGCCATCGCGAAGACGGCATCGCCCCGTTCGCCTTGGACGACCTCGACGAGGTCAAAGACCGCGCCAAGGTCATCCGACGCGTGGTGAACGAAGGCTCCATGCCCCCTTGGTTCGCGGCCATCGACAAGGACGCGGACAAGAACCCCTGGGCCAATGACTGCAGCCTCTCCGCCAAGGACAAAGCCGACCTCTTCGCCTGGATCGACTCGAAAGATCGCCCCCTCGGCGACACGGCCGACGCCCCTGCGAAGCGCCGCTACCCGGCCGAGTGGAGCATCGGGAAACCCGACTTAGTCGTGCAGCTTAGCAAAGCCTATGACATCAAGGCCACCGGCTTCATGCCCTACGTCCATGATGTCGTGCAGACCGAGCTGAAGGAGGACCGCTGGGTCTCCGCCTATGAGATACTCCCGAGCGAACGAGACGTCGTCCACCATGTGATCGTCCGGGTGCACGAGAAAGGCTCCGAGGTGCGTAAGGCCGATGAAGGACGCGAGGGCTACTGGGCGGCTTACGTACCCGGGAACGGCGCCGCGGTCTATCCCGAGGGCTTCGCCCGCAAGATCCCCGCGGGTGCCAAGGTGAGCTTCCAGATTCATTACACCCCGAGCGGCAAGGCCAAGAAAGAACGCCTTAAGATGGGCATCGTCTTCGCCAAGGCGCCGCCAGCCTACGAAGTCCGGACCGCGCCGCTGGCCAATCCGCGGCTCTCGATCCCGCCCGGCGCCGCGCGACACGTCGAAACGCATTCGCAGAGGGTCCCCTTCGACATGCCGATCATGGGCTTCATGCCGCATATGCACACCCGCGGAGTGGCCTTCAAATACGAGGTGACCTACGCCGACGGCAAGACGGAGACACTCCTCGACATCCCGCGTTACGACTTCAACTGGCAGCTGCGCTACGAGTTCAAAAGCCCGAAGCTGATCCCTCAGGGCAGCACGATGAAGATCACCGCCGTCTTCGATAACAGTACCGGTAACAAGGCCAACCCCGACCCGACCAAGTTGGTCAAATGGGGAAGCCAGACGGTGGACGAGATGATGATCGGGTACGTGGAATACTTCCGACCGCTGCGGCCCTAACGAACTAGCCCGCCTTCCCCCCACGGCCCGCCCTCACCGGCGGGCCGTTTTGTTTACCGGGTCCGGCTCCTGACGGACATCGCTCATATCATTATTAAAAGAGAGGTTTTATTACTGTAACCTGAGGGGCGGGGGCTTGTCTGAAACCTATCCCTCCGACCCCTCGGAACCATGGCCTTCCCCTTCCGTCCCTCCCCACTCTTGCTGGCCACGTTCCTCGTCGCCTCCACGGGACTGCGTGCGGCGGACGAGCCTAACTACGAGACGCAGATCCGCCCGATCCTCAAGGAGCACTGCACCCACTGCCACGGCGAAGAGGAAAA
>CALEEU010000154.1 GCA_937875975.1 uncultured Opitutia bacterium
GCGCGGGCGATGGCGAGATCCGGGCTGTTCTTCCGTGCCTGCGCGATCAGTTCGAGCAAGGCCGAATCACCGAACGCCTCCGCCCACTTGGCGTCAGCGACGGCTCCAGCCTGCGAGAACGCACCCGGCGTGACGGGCCCCTTCGGCTTCGCCATCGGATCATGGGCGCAACCTGCGAGGACCAGCGCCGCGAGGAGGAAGCTCTTATTTACCCGGAGCATTTTGAGAAGCATCGATATAGACGTCCATCTGCTGGCCGACGAAAAGCACGCGGTCCGCAGGGCGATCGAACTGATAGATCACCTGCAGCACGCGGGTGTCGACACGCTCGATGCTCGCGCCAGTGAGCGAGGTCTTCGGGATGACGAAGGGTTCGATGCGAACAAACTTCAGGGCGATAGACCGGTCCTTGCCGCCGGCGAGGGAGCTTTCGCCCTTCAGATAGCCCTTGGCCGGCAGGCCTTCGCGCATGCGCGTAGCCAGCTGCTCATCGACGTCGCAACGGATCTGCAGGCGAGTGATGTCGCCGAGGACGACGGGGGCCTTGGCGCCGGCCGCCACGAATTCGCCGACCCGTACGCCGACTTGGAGCACGGTGGCATCGATGGGCGAGCGAAGGACAAGACGGTCGAGCAGCACCGCCGTCTGGTCGAGCTGGGCTTTAGCTAGGGCGAGCTTCGCCTTCGCCTCCTTGGCGGCCATCTGGTAAGAAAAGAGTTCGGCGGCGGAGACTGCGCCGGTGTCCTTGATGCCAGTCCAGCGACGGGCGGCGTCTTCGGCGCGCTCGGCGGTGGCTTCGGCGGCGGAGACCGCCGCCTTCTGGACCGCCTGCTGGGCACGGAGGTCGCGTTCGTCGAGGGTCAGGATCGGGTCGCCGGCCTTCACCTTATCCCAGACCTTCACGTGGACCTTCGCGACGGTGCCGGACGTGGGGTGAACCGAGGAGGGTGTTTTCGGCCGCCGCTTCAATGAGGCCGGCGGCGGCGATGAGGCCATCCTTGTCGCGTGTGGCAGGCTCGTAGGGCGGCGGCTTGATCGGAGTCTCGTTAGCCGTGCCGCGGGTGAGTTGCAGAGCGGCGACCGCGCCGGCAAGGGCGAGGACGAAGAGCAGGATGCGTTTCTTGAACATAAGGAGGATTAGAGATGGGTGGTGTCGAGGAGCTTGGGATCGTCGACCACGCGGCTGATGCGCCCGTCTTCCATCTCCGCGATGCGGTCTGCGAAACGGAAAATACGGTGGTCATGCGTCACGACGACCACGCAGCGTTCAGGCGAACGGGAAAGGTCGCGGACCAGCTGCATGATGTGGCCACCCGTGTCCTTATCGAGGGCCGAGGTCGGTTCGTCGCAGATCAGCAGCGGCGGCTCGTGGACGAGCGCGCGGGCGATCGCGACGCGCTGCTGCTGACCGCCGGAGAGCGCGTTGGGGCGGCCTTCCTCGCGGCCCTTGAGGCCGACTTTATCGATGATGGCAAGCGAGCGGGCATGGGCTTCGTCGTAAGGACGGCCTTGGATGAGGAGCGGGATCATCACGTTCTCCGCGACGGTGAGCGTCGGGATCAGGTTGAAGGACTGGAAGACGAAGCCGAGGTGCTTGCGACGAAAAGCCGTGAGCTCCTCCTGGCCGAGGCCATCGAGGCGCTGGCCGAAAACCTCGACCGTACCCGCCTGCGGCGTGAGCGTGCCGGCGATGACGGAGAGCAGCGTCGTCTTCCCGCAGCCGGACGGACCGACGAGCATGATGAGTTCGCCGCGGCGGGCTTCGAAGTCGGCCTGCTTCAGGGCGACGACTTGGTTGTCCGGCGTGCCAAAGAACATGTCGACGCCGGAGGCGCGGACGGCGACGGTGTGGGCGAGGTGGCTCATCCGCGGAAGACAGAGGCGGCGTCGACGCGCGACACCTTGATGATACCGATGATGGCGGAGACGAAGCTGATGCCCAGCACGAGAACGAAAGTTGCCCAGAGGATCTGCGGGTACATCACGAACGGCGGCATACCCTTCTCAATCATCACGCGCCCGATGCCCTGTGCCATCCCGGCGCCAAGGCCAAAGCCGATGAGCCCAGCGGTGAAAGCCTGCGCGAAGAGCATGCGAGCGATGACGCCCATGCCCGCGCCCATCGCCTTGATGGCCGCAAAGTATTTCAGGTTCTCGAGCACGAAGGAATAGAATGTCTGGCCGGAAATCGCGATCCCGACGAACAGACCGAGCAGGACCGCCGTGCCGAAGGAGAAGGGGATGCCGGTGTTGGTCCAGAACCACCAGAAGGTATTACGCGCGAGGCTGCGCTCACCCCAGCTCCAGATCACCGTATCCGACGTCCAAGCCTTAAGCCCCGTGTCGCGCTCGATACGGTCGCAGAGCTCGGTAGGTGTGACGCCCTTCTGGGGCTCGACGAGCATGAAGCTGAGCGTGCGGCGGGCGCCGAGAGTATAGCCCTTGGCGCGATCGTAGGTCGTGTAGACGAACGGTCCGCCGGTGAACGCGCGCTTCACTTTGCAGATCCCGACGATACGGGCCTGGATGTCGTTGACCTCGAACGTGTCGCCGACCTTGAGCGGCATGTTGCGAGGCTTGCCGTCGGGACCGACGGTCATGCGTCCCATCAGCGAGGCGCCCCATTCGTCGACGATGACCGTGTCGGGGAGGCGGAGGTCCTCGATGCGGCCCTGCGTGAGGACGGCCGGTGCGCCCGCGAAAGTGTCCGCATCGATGCCGACGAGCGTGATCAGCTTAAAGTTGCCGTCCTGCATGCGCGCCTGGACGAAGGAGGTGTGGAGTGGCGCGGCCCAGGCGACCCCGTCGACGGAGCGGACGCGACCGAGGTCCGTGTCGCGAAGCGGCTTGGCGTCATTGACCTGCTCGACCATCGGGTCGCTGACCCAGACCTGCGCACGGATGTTGACCATCGGCGTATAGGTCCAGCTCATGATGCCGAAGAAGACCGAGCTCTGCTGGGCCATCAGTAACGCCGAGAACGCCAGGCCACACAGGAGCATCGCGAGCTTGGCGCGGTCTCCGAAGAGCATGTTAAGGGCGAGGCGATACATCAGACGAGTTCCTTGAGTGTCGCTTCAACGAGCGTCGGGTCAATGGGAAGTCAAACGGCCCGGACAATGTCCGGGCCG
>CALEEU010000155.1 GCA_937875975.1 uncultured Opitutia bacterium
GAACTTCTCGGCGGTGAAGACGCCGGCGTCGAGGCGGTTGCGGGCTTCGGCGAGCTCGCGGGTCTTCTTGTCCTCATCGGCGTGGAGTTCGGCTTCCTTGCGGAGCTTCTCGACTTCTTCCTTGGAGAGACCCGAGGAGCCGGTGATGGAGATCTTCTGCTCCTTGCCCGAGCCCTTGTCGACGGCCGAGACATGCAGGATGCCGTTGGCATCGATGTCGAAGGTCACTTCGATCTGGGGTTCGCCGCGGCGCGCCGGCTTGATGCCGTCGAGCTTGAACGTACCGAGCTGCTTGTTGTCCTTCGCCATCGGGCGTTCGCCCTGGACGATGATGATGTCGACGGCCGGCTGGCTGTCGGCGGCGGTGGAGAAGATCTGCGACTTCTTGGTCGGGATGGTCGTGTTACGTTCGATCATCGCGGTGGCGACGCTGCCCATGGTCTCGATGGACAGGGTGAGCGGAGTCACGTCGAGGAGGAGGACGTCCTTCACATCGCCCTTGAGCACGCCGGCCTGAATGGCGGCGCCGATGGCGACGACTTCGTCCGGGTTGACGCCCTTATGGGGCTCCTTGCCAGCGAGCAGGCGGGCGATCTCGATGATCTTAGGCATGCGGGTCATGCCGCCGACGAGGACGAGCTCGTCGACCTGAGCCATCTTGAGTTCGGCGTCCTTGAGGCAGGACTCGAACGGACGGCGGGTGCGCTCGGAGAGATCGTCGCAGACCTTTTCCATCTGGGCGCGGGTGAGCGTGACGTTCAGGTGCTTCGGGCCAGAGGCGTCAGCGGTGATGAACGGCAAGTTGATGTCCACGGAGTTCGAGGACGAGAGGGCGATCTTGGCCTTCTCGGCTTCTTCCTTGAGGCGCTGGCGGGCCATGGCGTCCTTAGAGAGGTCGATGCCGGTCTCCGTCTTGAAGCCATCGATGAGCCACTGGATGATGCGTTCGTCCCAGTTGTCGCCACCGAGTTCGGTGTCGCCGTTGGTCGCCTTCACTTCGAAGACGCCGCCGCCGATCTCGAGGACCGAGACGTCGAAGGTGCCGCCACCGAGGTCATAGACCGCGATCTTTTCGTCGCCCTTCTTATCGAGGCCATAGGCGAGGGAAGCCGCGGTGGGCTCGTTGACGATGCGGAGCACTTCGAGGCCCGCGATGGTGCCGGCGTCCTTGGTGGCCTGGCGCTGCGAGTCGTTGAAGTAGGCAGGGACGGTGATCACGGCCTGCGTGACCTTCTCGCCAAGGTAGGCTTCGGCGTCGGCCTTGAGCTTACCGAGGACCTTGGCAGCGATTTCTTCCGGGGCGAACACGCGCGGCTTGCCGTCGACTTCGCATTCGATCGCGGCGTCGCCGTTCTTACCTTCGACGACCTTGTAAGGGAGCTTCGAGGCGATGGACTTCACTTCCGAGAACTTGCGGCCGATGAGGCGCTTCGCGGAGAAGATCGTGTTCTTCGGGTTGGTGACGGCCTGGCGCTTGGCGGCCTGACCGACGAGGATGTCGCCGTTCTTAGTGAACGCGACGATGGAGGGCGTGGTGCGCGCGCCTTCCGAGTTAGAGATGACGACGGACTCGCCTGCTTCCAGAACGGCCATGCAGGAGTTGGTGGTGCCGAGGTCGATGCCGATGATTTTACTCATAGTGTGTTTTGGGTGATGGGTTATGCCCCTTATTGGCAGGGCTTGTGCCAAGGGAAATTCCCGCTTTTGCTGAGGTTTTGGCAGGCAGGGCCGACGATTGTCGCTGTCCCAAGCGGGTCAGGATGACAAAGTGTCCCACCGGATGACGCCCGTCTGGCTTCGCCGTTGCCCTTCCCTGCCCTGACCGCTATCTCAACTCTCCGATGTCGGCCCAACTCGACCAGTCCGTCCGCCTCCGCCGCCTCCGTGCTTCGGCCGGGATCCGTGCCATGCTCGGCGAAACGGTGGTCGAGCCCCGCCACCTGATCCAGCCGCTCTTCATCACCGAAGGTGACGTCGCCGAGCCCGTCGGCTCCCTCCCGGGCGTCAGCCGCATCCCGCTCGCCCAGCTCGGCGCCAAGTGCGCCGAACTCCTCGCCCTCGGCATCCATGGCGTGGCCCTCTTCCCGAAGGTCGACCCCACCCGCAAGACCGCCGAAGGCGCCGAAGCCCTGAACCCGTCGAACCTCGCTTACCGCGCCATCCGCGAAGTGAAGGCGAAGTCGCCCGGCACGGTGATCTTCGCCGATATCGCCCTCGACCCTTACACCACGCACGGCCACGACGGCGTCCTGAACGCCGCCGGCACCGACGTGGATAATGACCGCACCGTCGAAGCGCTCGTGAAGATGTCCGTCTTCACCGCCCAGGCCGGCGCGGATTTCGTCGCGCCGTCCGACATGATGGATGGACGCGTCAAAGCCATCCGCAAGGGACTCGATGCCGCCGGCCACACCGGCACGGGCATCCTCGCCTACTCTGCCAAGTTCGCTTCAGCCTTCTATGGTCCCTTCCGCGACGCCGTCGGCAGCGCCCGCAAAGCCGGCGAAGCCCCGATTTCCAAGGCAAGCTACCAGATGAATCCGGCCAACCGCCGCGAGGCCGCCCGCGAGGCGATTCTCGACGCGGAAGAAGGCGCTGACCTCCTCATGGTGAAGCCCGCGGGCGCCTACCTCGACATCATCCGCGACCTGCGCGAGTCGACGAACCTCCCGATCGCCGCCTACCAGGTCTCGGGCGAATACGCCCAACTGCACGCCGCCGCCGAGAAGGGCTGGCTCGACCTCCGCGCCACCCGCGACGAGTCGCTCCTCGCCATCCGCCGCGCCGGCGCCGACGTCATTCTCAGCTACTTCGCCGAAGCTTACGC
>CALEEU010000156.1 GCA_937875975.1 uncultured Opitutia bacterium
GAGCTTGGCCACGCAGGCCGGGGCCGCCTTGGTCATGGCCACCACGCACTCGCCGCGGTCCTTCTTGGCCATCAGCGCGGCTAGGTCGATGCCAGCCGAAGCGGCGACCTGTTCGCGGGTGATATCGGGCTGCACCGTGGCCGGGCCGCCGGTGCCGACATCGATCAGCAGCGGCTTGTGGCCGTGGCGGGCGATGAGTGCCGCCACGAAGGCATGTTCTTCGCCCTTGGAATCAAGCGTACCAAGAACTGCGATCGTGGCCATGGTCTCAGAAGAACTTACGCTTCACCGGGATCTGCTTGAAGCGCTGGGTGAGCTCAGTGAGGGACTGCTCGACCGCCATGCGTTCGAGACTCGAGGCGCCGACAAAGCCGTCGGTATCGGTGTGCTCGTTGATGAAGGCGGCGTCTTCCGGGGTGTTGATCGGTCCGCCGTGGCTGAGGAAGATGAGGTCCTTGCGGACGGACTTCGCGGCGTCGATGATGCCTTGGGTGATCTTAGCGGCTTCCGGGAGGCTCATCGTGGCGTTGGTCACGCCAATCGAGCCACCGACCGTAGTGCCCACGTGGGCGATGATGACGTCGGCGCCGGCCTCGGCCATGGCCTTAGATTCTTCAGGCGAGCCAACGTAGACGATGGTGAACATGTCCATTTTGCGAGCGAGGGTGACGGTCTCGAATTCCTTCTTCACGCTCATGCCGGTCTCTTCGAGGATCTGGCGGAACTTGCCGTCGATAATTGTGTGGGTTGGGAAATTGTTAATACCGGAGAACCCCATGTCCTTCACCTTGCCGAGCCAATGCCACATGCGGCGACGTGGGTCGGTGGCGTGGACGCCACAGATGACCGGGATCTCTTCGACGACGGGGAGCACTTCGTATTCGCCGATCTCCATCGCGACCGCGTTGGCGTCACCGTAGGCCATCATGCCGGCCGTGGAACCGTGACCGGCCATACGGAAGCGGCCGGAGTTATAGACGATGACTAGGTCGGCGCCGCCGCGTTCGATGAACTTGGCGCTAATGCCCGTGCCAGCGCCAGCGGCGATGATCGGCTTGCCCTTGGACATCGTGTCGCGGAGGCGGGCGATGACTTCGGTGCGGGTGTAAGGGTTTCCTTTTCCGGTCCAGGGGTTGGGCATGGTGATAAGAGGGGAAGGGTGGTCGGGGGTTGCTCCTTGCGGGGATAGGTCTTATGCAAAGGACGTGGCCCGCAAGAGCGATTTAAAACATTACAGTGAGACGCAACTCCGTCATTCCGAGACGGACATCGAGAATCCGCGTTCCCGCCGCCAGATCGTCGCCGCGGCTGATTATAAGGATGAGCGCCCGTGGGTCCTCTCCGGAGTCCGTTGCAAGGAGCTCGGCCTCTTCGAAATCGCCCACCTCGGCGTCGCCGAGATGCTGGCCCCTTATGAGGTCGTCCGGGCGAACCAGAGCGGGGCCTTCTTCATGGCCTGTCTGGCCGGCCAGGGACAGGTCTGGGTCGATGGCCGCTGGCGGACCATCTCAGAGGGGCAGGCTTGCCTGCAGCCCGCCGGCATCCGGAACTCCTTCCGCATCGGTCGAAGCAAACGGTGGGATTTCTGCTGGATTCGTTTCTCGGGCGGCGTGCGTTCCAACACGATTTTCAGGGCAAGTTCTCCCGTGCTGGCCGATTTTGACGGGGAACCATTGCGCGCCGCCATCACCGGGCTCATCGCGGAACTCAAAGGAGCGAGGGTCTCCCGTCGCAACCATCAGTGGATCGAACTGGCCTATGATTACGTGCGGAGTTTCGCCGGCAGCTTCCGCGGCGATCCGCGCGTGCAGCGCCTATGGGACGAAGTCCATGGTCGACTCGATTTTTCTTGGGACACCAAGACGCTCGCGCGGGAGTCCGGATTGAGCTTCGAGCACCTCCGTCGACTCTGCCTGAAAGAGATCGGCCGCACGCCGATGAACCACCTGAC
>CALEEU010000157.1 GCA_937875975.1 uncultured Opitutia bacterium
GCCCCTTTCAGATTGGCAACCTTGGGGGCGGGGGTATGTCCAATGAGATACCCATGAAACACCCCCTCGCCCTCCTCGCCCTCCTTGCCGCGTTCGGCCAAGCCGCCGTCGCTGCCGAAGTGAAGCTCGTCGAACAGAAGGACAAGCAGCAGATCGACGTCCTCGTCGACGGCCAGCCCTTCACCTCCTACGTCTACTGGTCCAGCCAGAAGAAGCCTCTCCTCTCCCCGCTCCGCACCTCGCAGGGCACGATCTTTACCCGTGGCTTCCCGCTCGAGAAGATCGCCGGTGAGCGCACCGACCACCCGCACCATATCTCCTCATGGTTCAACTACGGCGACGTCAACGGTACCGACTTCTGGAACTCCCCGCCCGAGGGCTACACCCACAAGGGCAAGATGCCTTACGGCTCGGTGAAGCATAAGAGCATTAAGTCGATCAACGGCGGCAACGGCTCGGCCACCCTCGAGGTCTCCTCCGACTGGATCATGGCCGACGGCTCCAAGGTCCTGCAGCAGGACGAGCAGCTCGTCTTCCGCGCTTCCAAGGACCTACGCATCATTGACCGCATCATCACCCTCACCGCCCAGGAGAAGGACGCCGTCTTCCATGACTCCAAGGAAGGCGCCATCGCCATCCGCATGACCCGTGCCCTTGAAGAGCCTTCCACCAAGGCGGAAATCTTCACCGATGCCGCCGGCCTGCCCACCACCGTCGCCAAGCTCGACAACACCGGCGTGAACGGCGTCTACCTCAGCAGCGAAGGTAAGGTCGGCGAAAAGGAATCCTGGAGCACGCGTGCCAAGTGGATGACCCTCTCCGGCAACGTGCGCGGCGAAGACGTCTGCGTCGGCATCTTCGACCACCCGAAGAACGTCACCTATCCGACCTACTGGCATAACCGTGGCTACGGCCTCTTCGCCGCCAATCCGTTCGGCGCCAAGGAATTCACGAAGGGCAAGACCACGCTCAACTTCACGCTCAAGGCCGGCCAGTCCGAGACCTTCCGCTTCCGCATCCTGATCCACTCTGGCAAGCTCACCGCCGCGCAGACCGAAGTCCAGTATCAGCAGTTCCTTAAGGACGTGAAGTGAGCGCGTAAGCGCGAACGATCAAGGGGCCGTCAGGCCCCTTTTTTTGTTTATGAAGAATAGGTGGTGGCGGCTGGCGGTTGGCGGATAGCGGTTGGGAAAACTAGCGAGCCAAGGGAGACCGGAAATGATGCTTCGGTGACCACTTTCAGGTCTCAGGTCTCGGCCCTCAGGAGCCGGGTGCGGGTAATCAGGTTCAGGTTCGGGTTCAGGAAATCTGTCATCCGTCATCTGTCATCGACCCAGTCATCCATTTCGGGTGGCAGGTGGCAGGCCCAGGTGGCGGGTGGCGGGCTTTTCCATTCAGCCCTCCACGCAGTCCTCTATTCAGTCCTCGATTCAGATCTCGGCCCTCAGGATCCAGGTGCGGGTAATCAGGTTCAGGTCCGGGTTCGGGAAATCTGTCATCCGTCATCGGTCATCGATCCAGTCATCGATTCATTTCGGATGGCAGGTGGCAGCCCCAGGTGGCCGGTGGCGGGTGTTCCGCCCTGCCTCATCGACTCAGTCATCTGTCATCCGTCATCGATTCAGCCATCGATTCAGTAATCCATTCAGTCCTCAACGCAGCCCTCCATTCAGTCCTCCGTGCTCGATTCAGCCCAACCCGAAGCAGCTAGGTCAGCACGTAGTGCTGACCCTACCTCCAGGCAGGCACTCCCCCCGATACTCGATACTCCATACTCGATACTCTCGGCATTCAGTCCTCGATTCCACCCTCCCTTCTCCCTTCACTCCCACCACCCCCCATGAAGCTGTCCTCGCTCTTCCTTCTGGCTTTCGCCGCCATCGCCGCCGCGGCCGAGCCGCGCAAGCCGAACATCATCTTCATCCTGAGCGATGACCTCGCCCAGGGCGACATCGGCTGCTACGGACAGAAACTCATCCAGACGCCGCACCTCGACCGCATGGCCAAGGAAGGCACGCGCTTCACCCAAGGCTATTGCGGCACCACCGTCTGCGCCCCGAGCCGCACCTCGCTCATGGTCGGCCAGCACAGCGGCCACAGCCCGGTGCGCGCCAATCGCGAGATCAAGCCCGAGGGTCAGCTCCCGCTGCCCGCCGGCACCATCACAGTGGCCAAGATCCTTCAGGATAACGGCTACGCCACCGCCTGCATGGGCAAATGGGGCATGGGCATGTTCGACACCACCGGCAGCCCGCTGAAGAACGGCTTCGACCACTTCTTCGGCTACAACTGCCAGCGCCACGCCCACAGCTACTTCCCGACCTATCTCTACCGCGACGACCAGCGGTTCGAACTCCCGGGCAACACCGGCAAGGGCGTCGGCAAGACTTACGCGCAGGAACTCATCCAGCAGGACGTCGAGCGCTGGGTGCGCGCGCAGAAGGACAAGCCGTTCTTCCTTTTCTATGCGATCACGCTGCCGCACGGTACGCACGAGATCGACGACCTCGGCGCATACAAGGACAAGCCCTGGACGCCGACCCAGAAAGCCTATGCCGCCCAGGTCACGCGCCTCGACGCGGATGTCGGCCGTCTCTTCGCGCTCCTCAAGGAACTGGGCCTCGATGAGAACACGCTGGTCATGGCCGCCGGAGACAACGGTTCCTCGTTCGCGCCCAGCTCCGAGATGGGCAAGCTCTTCGATCAGGCCTCGAACGGCATGCGCGGCTTCAAGCGCGGGCTCTACGAAGGCGCGCTCCGTCAGGCGGCCCTCGCCCGCTGGCCGGGCAAAGTCCCCGCCGGACGCGTGAGCGACGAACCCTGGGCTTTCTGGGATTTCCTGCCGACCGCCGTCGAAGTCGCCGGCGCCAAGGCGCCCGCGGAACTCAAGACCGACGGCCTCTCGCTCGTGTCGTTCCTCCAAGGCGGACCGGCGCCGAAGCGTGATTACTACTACTGGGAACTCCACGAAGGTCAGTCACTGCAGGCGGCCCGCTGGGGCGACTGGAAGGCCGTGCGCAACGGCCCGCAGGCCAAGGTCGAGATCTACGACCTGAAGGCCGACTCGGCCGAGCGCCATGATCTCGCCGCCTCGCGGCCCGAGCTCGTCGAAAAGGCCCTCGCGATCTTCAAGGATGCGCATGTCGACGACCCCAACTGGCCCATGCGCGGACCGAACGCGGCCAAGAAGGCCAAGAAGGGGAAGTGAGATTAAAATAGGTATCAGCGATTGGCGGCTAGCGGTTGGGGAGATCAGTTCGCCGCAGGGCGAACCAAGGGTGGGGCACGATTTATCGTGCCCCCCGTTGCGGAGGGCGCGGCTAAGCCACGCCCCTACCCTTGGCCGGTCTCCGGTTTCCCTTTGAGCTTATCCTAACCGCCTACCGCCAACCGCTTACCGCTACTACCCATCACCGACCGAGTCTCGACATCCTCCCTTCCCTTGCCCGAAATAGGTGAACCGCCATGA
>CALEEU010000158.1 GCA_937875975.1 uncultured Opitutia bacterium
TTTGTCCCCCTTGACGGGCGGGGAGCAAAGCTTCTTCGCATCGGGTCCGAGCGGGAGTGAAAACGGCCGGAAACTTTCCGCGACGCAGGTGTCGCCGCGAATCCCGTGCAGCACGAATTCGCCCTGGGGTTCGCGTTCTAACTTCAAGTCCAGGCCTTGGATGTCTTCGATAATCGCCGTGGCGGCCTTCCCAGTGTTCTTCAGCCAGACCGTCCATTCGGCGACCGGGAAGCCTGCATACTCCGTCGCGACGAGCCTCACCTCGAGTCCCGAGGCGGCATCAAGCCAGGTGCGCGTGTGTTCGCGGCGTTGGATATCGAGTGGGCGTGCCGAGTCGGTGCGCTTCCAGTCCCTCAGCAACGTATCGGACGATTTTCCGCCAAGGGTGAAGCTGAACGGCAACTTCGCCTTATCGCCGAAAATGTTCGCCTGAGCCCATTGGTTGGCGACGGCGTTTTCCTGGGTCGACGAATCGGCGGCTTGCAGTAAGGCCAGCGGTGCCAGCAGCAGGGCGGCGAGGAGGGGGAGAAAGAAACGCATGTTCATCGTTCGTCGTTCTTGGTTCGTTGTTCTTGGGGGTTTGTTCCTGATTTGGTCTATAGATCGGGGGAGGGAATGCCCCCAGTCATTTACTGTCTGTTGGCCGCGAGCCGTGGCACGGCGAGGGCAGGTTGTTTGATTCTTATATCGAGACCCCGTGTCTTACGGCTGGCGCATCAGCTCGCTGTTGGTGACGAGGTGAACGAGTTCGCGGAGGCCGTAGCCTTTCGCTTTCCATTCGGCCTGGAGCCGGCGAAGGGCCGGTTGGTCGGAGAAGCCGAGGGGACGTCCAAGGGCATACGTGAGGAGCTGGTGGGAGAGGTTTTGCGCCATCAGGTCGGGGTTTCTGACAAGGTAGGCGCGGACATCCGCGGGGCTCTTGACGACCTGGCCGCGGTATTCGCCGGTGGTATCGATGAGGGCACCGTTCGGGTAGGCGCGCCGGAGATGGCCGATCGGATCGTAGCCTTCGAGGGCATATCCCAGCGGGTCGATCTTAGCATGACAGTCCGCGCAGGCCTGGACGGAGCGGTGTTTCTCCAGCTGCTGGCGGATGGTGGTGGCGCCGCGGATATCGGGCTCGATGGGCGGGACGTCGGGGGGCGGCGGGCTGGGCGGCGTACCGAAGAGCTTCTCGAGCATCCAGACACCGCGCTTCACGGGCGAGGTCTCCACGCCGTTGGCGGTGATGGTGAGGACGCTGGCCTGGCCGAGCAGGCCGCGCCGCGGAGAATCCGCGGGCAGTTGGATGCGGCGGAGTTGATCGCCGCGCACGGGGGGCAGGTCGTAGAGTCGGGCGAGTCCGGCGTTCACGTAGGTGAAGTTAGCGTCGACGAGCGCCGTGACCGGCTTGTCGGTGCGGAACAGTTCGCCGACGAAGCGGCAGGTTTCCTCCCGCATCACCGGTTCCAGCCGATCGATATGGTAGGCGGGGAAGGTTTCCTTGGAGGGAGGCATGGCTCCGAGCTTGTTCAGGCCGAGCCACTGCTCCGTGAAGAGGCTGAGGAAGCGGTCACCGCGGGGTGAATCCAGCAGGCGGTTGGTTTCTCGGCGGATGGCCTTGGCATCGAGCTGATCGTTCGACGCCAGCGCTCGGAGGGCTTCATCGGGCGGACCGGCGGTGAGGAAGTAAGAGAGTCGGGTCGCCAGCTGCGTCGGCGTGATGACCTTGGCGGCCGATTCCGGCTCAGTCAGGAACAGGAATTCCGTGGAGCAGAGCAAAGCCTTGAACACCGGTCGGGCGGCGTCGGCGTAGCGCGCCTTGCCGTCGAGTCGTTGCTGAAGGGCCTTCACGTAGGGCTCGACGTCTTCGGCCTTCACGTCGCGGCGGAAGAGCCGGCTGGCGAGGCCTTGCAGCTCGGCCTGTAGTCGGGCCGGGTCGACCCGGGTTTCTTCGGGATTGATGCCGGCGAAGAGCACGGACCGTGCCGGGTGCGGCTTATCGTCCCGGATCGGTCCGGTGACCTGCCAGGAGCGCACGCGGACCATCGGTCCCTTGTAGAGATGCTGGTAAAGCGCATCGCGCTCAGCACGTAGGGCGAGATTTTCCCAGACGTCCCGGGCGATTTTCGGGACGCTGGGGTCGTATTTGTAGAGCTTGGTGGAGACGAAGTTCCCTTGCGTACCCTTCGGAGGGCCGTCGATCCAGGAGAGGTAGGGCACCGTGCCGCGATCCAGCCAGATGCGGGCGCGGACGGTCACGTAGCGATCGTCGGGCAATTCGGTGGAATAGACGATGTTCGGCGGGATGAGCCGCCAGCCGTTGCCTTTCATGCCTTCGACCTGCCGGCCGATACCGAACTGCATGGGCAGCGAGTCATCGTAGTAGGACTTCAGGTCTTTGTAGTTATCATTCAAGTAACCGAGCATCAGGTCCTTGCCGTAAGAGTGGCGACGGTTGGCCGCGGTGGCTTCCGCTTCGACGTCATACCAACCGGAATGCGGTACGCCGGTTTCGCCCAGGCGGCTGAGGAAGAGTTTGCTGTCGAAGATGAGCTCCTGGTTGCGGAGGCCGCTGCTGAGGCTGATGTAGGCGGGGCCTTTGGCTTTCTCCTTGCTGACGACGTTGAGTCCGAAGGCCATATTGAGGGCGCGGAGGTCTTCCGCCCGGTCCTTCCACTGGGTGGGGGCTGGCTTCCCCTTCACGTCGGCGAGGTCGTAAGCCTGATCAAGCACCGCGTCGGCGGCCTTCAGGTATTTTTCCAGATGGTGCCGGGAAGTGCGTAGCGCGGAGCCGATACCGCGGAAGCCTTCCAACTCCTCGTCGCCCGGAAAGCCGATGGTAGGGTCGAACTCGCCGGTGAAGCCAAAGAGGTCCTGGACCGTGTGCAGGTATTCCGCCTTGTTCAGCCGGCGATGGACCACGCTGCCGGCCCGGGATTGGGCGGCGGTCTGGGCGACGTCGAGCTGCGTCTCGATCCAAGCGAGCAGGGCGCGACGTTCTTCGTTGCTCGGCTGTTTCTTCTTCGGTGGGGGCATCTCCCCGAGCTGCAGCTGGTGGAGCACTTCCTGCCAGCGCTCCGCGACGGCGCGGTCCGTCCCGACGTCGGCCGATAAGTCGTCGAGCCGACGTTCGCCCTTCTGGGTGTCGGCGTCATGACAATCCAGGCAGTATTTGGAGAGAAACGCCTGAGGCGGTGAAGCCGGTCCGGCCGCCAGGAGCACGCCGGAGGACAGGGCGAGAGATGCCAGCAGGACTCGCATGTCAGACCAGCAGCTGATTGAGGTTGCCCTTGTTCGAGCCGAACTTGTCGCGCTCGACGCCCATCTGCTGGAGCAGGGTGACGTAGAGGTCGCAGAGCGGGGTCTGCTGACGGCCATTCTTCGGGAAGAAGAGGTGGCGGCCGTGCTTGAAGCCGCCGCCGGCGAGGATGACGGGGAGGTTCGTGTTGGCGTGGGCGCTGGCATTGCCCATGCCGCTGCCGAAGACTACCGTGGTATTGTCCAGCAGGGAGGTGCCCCCGATGTCCTTCATGGTCGAAAGCTTTTCGAGGAAGCGGTCGAACTCAGCCATCAGCGCGGACTCGATGATGTGCAGCTGACGGAGTTTCTCCGGGTCTTTGCCTGAGTGCGAGAGGTCGTGGTAGCCGCGGGTGATGCCCGGGATGTTCGTCACCGGCAGCGCACCGCCGATGTTCAGCGTGATGATGCGCGTGGCGTCGGCCTGCAGGGCCAGTGCCGCGACGTCGAAATTCGCCCGGACCTGGTCCATGCAACCGTCGCCGCCTGAGGTCGGCCGCTTGCCAGCGGTGACGGGCAGAGGCTTGTCGAGCCAGGTCTTGTTGGTGCTGTTGGCGCGTTCGAAGTCGCGCATCGCCCCCATGAACTCATCCATCTTCTCGCGATCCCAGCGATCCAGACGCGTCGCGACCCGCTTGGCGTCCTGCGAAATCAGCGAGAGGAGGGATTCGTTCTCGTTCAGTTCGGCGAGTCGGCTGGTCGCGGTGGTCTTGCGCTGGGGCTTGAAGAGCAGGTCAAACACTGCACCTGGGTCTTCCATCTTCGGTACCGCGATGCCGGAACGGGTCCAGGAGATATCATCGCCCCGGCCTACGCCTAGGCAGAGGGAAGGGAGGCGCGTGAGCCCGCCCAGATGCTCTTCGGCGACCTGATCGATCGTCACGCAGCCGTCGGCGTATTGCGACGCCTGCTCGCGCCGCACGCCGCTGAGGAAGGCGTGGACCCCGTAGTGACCGCCCTGGACGCCGGGGTGCTCCAGCTGGGAGAACACCGTCATCTTGCGCTGCCAGCGGGCCAGGGGCTTGAGCAGAGGGGTCAGCTCCAGGTTCGTGCCCTGACCCGTCGGGAAGAACGACTCCGGGCGTACTCCGAAGTCCATCCCGATGCAGACGAGTCGTCGCGGTGCCTTGGAGGCGTCGGCGCCTTGGAGCGCCAGGCCGGAGAACCAGGGGAAGGCCAGCGCGGCGCCGCTGACGGC
>CALEEU010000159.1 GCA_937875975.1 uncultured Opitutia bacterium
AGCGCGGCGTCGACCTTGGCCTCGTCGTTGTAATGGATCATGATCAGCGGCTCACCCTGCTTGACCTGCGTGCCGACCTTGCGGATCTCGGTGACGCCGACCGACGGGTCGAGCGTGCCATCCTTGAGGGTGGCGAGGAGACGGACGCCCTGGGCGATCTTGCCGGCGTCGATGGTGTGGACGTAGCCACGCTTCGGGGCAGGCAGCTTGCGGATGAACTTCGCCTTGGGGAACTTCGAGGGATCGTCGATCCAGTCGGTCTTGCCGCCCTGGGCGCGGACCATCGCCTTGAACTTCTCGAGGGCGGAGCCGTCCTTGAGGTGCTTCTCGACGGTCTGCTTGGCGGAAAGGGTCGAACCGGCGACACCGGCGAGGCGCACGACTTCCATGCCCAGCTTGAGGACGAGGTCCTGCAGGTCTTCGGGGCCTTCGCCCTTCAGGAGGCGGACGGCTTCGAGGACTTCGAGGCCCGTGCCAACGGAGTCGCCGAGCGGCTGGTTGATGTCAGTCACGAGGGCCACGCACTTGCGGTTAAGCGAGCGAGCGACGCGGGTGACGATACGGGCAAGCTGCTTGGCCTGCTCGAGGTCACGGATAAAGGACCCGTTGCCCCACTTTACGTCGATCACCAGGCCTTCGCAGCCTTCGGCGAGCTTCTTGGAGAGGATGCTGCCCGTGATGAGCGGGAGGGAAGGAATCGTGCCCGTCTTCTGGCGGAGCTTGTAGAGGATATCATCCGCCGGAGCGATTTCGCTGCACTGCTCGGTGACGGCGCAACCCACGCGTTCGAGTTGCTGGCGGAACTGGTCCATCGTGGCCTTGCCCTTAAAGCCCGGGATCGAGCTGAGCTTCTCGACGGTTGAGATGCAGAACTCTTCGTCCTTGCCGTTCATGCCGGGCATGATGACGCCGGCGGCGGCTCCGAGGGGGCCGAGCACCATGGAAGTCTTATCGCCCACGCCACCGGTCGAGACCTTGGCGATCTTAGGCTGGGTGAGACGGTCGAGGTCGATGACGTCACCGGAGAGACGGAGCTCTTCGGCCAGGAGCGCGGTTTCCTGCGCGGACATCTGCTTGAAGTAAATCGCCATAGCCAAAGCGGCCTGCTGGGCCTCTGGCATTTCGGAATCCATGACCGAGTCGACGATCTGACGAATCTCGTCAGCGGTGAACTCGCCGCCATCCCGCTTCTTCTCGATGAGAGACGTGAAGGAGGGCTTCTCCTTACGCTTGTGGTCCAAGATTTTCTCTGTCATAAGTTGTTAGGATTTAGAAGGTTAGGGCCATTCTGCTTTGGACAGGGAGGCGGACTCGCTGTGATGTAAGTTTTTCTTGAAAAGTCGAGCCAAAACAGGCAAGGCGACCCGTTTGGGACAAAAAGACGCCCCCTCGCCTGCTTTAGACGCGGGAATAACCCCTAATTCTTCCTAGGAGCCTTTTATTAGACAATGACAGGACTTACCCCAGATGACCCTGATAAAGGGCGTCAGAACCCACCAGGGATGTCCGCAGGCCGCCCGCCGGCAAGGCGACCCCATCATACCAGCTCGGAGCTTCCGTATCGCCCGTGCGCGGGGCGACGAAGGCGTAGAGATAATCGGCCGACCCAGCCGCCAGCATGGCCGACGCCAGGCGCGGTCCCGCTTCGACGAGGACGCCGCTGATCTTCTCTTGGGCGCAGCGTTCGGCCCAGACCTTGAGGAAGGAATCCTCGTTGCCCACCAGAGACCAGACCTTGATCCCCTCGGCCTCATACCAAGCGAGGTCGGACTTCTTGGCCGCAGAGCCGAGGCCGACGACGATGGTCCGGGTGCGATGGGCGTCTTGGAAGAGATTCAGGCCAGAACGACCGGCGGTCTTAAAATGACGATCCAACACGAAGCGCACCGGGCAGGTCTCGCCAGCGTCACCGCGGGCGGTCAGGCGGGGATTGTCAGCGATCGCGGTGTCGGCGCTGACGGCGATGGTCGGGAAGAGCCGACGCAGGCGATGCACGTAGGCCTGCGCGGCCGGACCGGTGATCGCCCTGCCCTGCCCCACAGGCAAGGTCAGCTTACCGTCGAGCGTCGACGCGACCTTGAGTGCGATGAGCGGCGTGCCGCGTGCGATCCAGTGATTGAAGATGAGATTCAGTTCGGCGCATTCCTCGCCGAGCACGCCTTCGACGACCGCCACGCCCTTGGCGCGCAGGAGATCGAGGCCATGGCCGGCGTGGGCCGGATTCGGATCGCGGGCGCCCACGACCACGGTACGGAAACCCGCCGCCAGGATGGCGTCCACGCAAGGCGGGGTGCGCCCGTGCGTGCAGCAGGGCTCGAGCGTGACGTGCAGGATGGCGTCCGCGGCGGGCTTACGACCCAATGCGCGGAGGGCCATCACCTCGGCATGTGAATCGCCGGCTTTGGCGTGAAAGCCTTCAGCGACGACCTTACCGCCTTCCGTGATCACCGCCCCGACCATCGGGTTCGGGTGCGTACGGCCCCAAGCCTGACGGGCGAGCTCAAGGGCTCGCCGCATCGGAGGCTCGGACGCAGGTACGGACACGATCAACGATTGCGCTTACGCGAGGCAGTCGCCGCCTTGGCGCTACCCGGAGTCAGCTGCGGTTCGGAATAGTAACGGAAACCTTCGAGCTTACGGCGCTCGATGGTGCGGCCGAGGAGGACTTCAATCTGCTGGAGATGATGCATCTCGTCCGGGGAGAAGAGCGTGAAGGCTTCGCCTTCGGCGGAAGCGCGGCCAGTACGGCCGATACGGTGGACGTAGTCCTCGGCGTGCTCCGGTACGTTGTAATTGATGACGTGCGTGACGCCGCGGATATCGAGGCCGCGCGAAGCGATGTCGGTCGCCACCATGATAGAGAACTTACCGGACTTGAAGCCAGCGAGGGCGGCCGCACGTTCGGACTGCGAACGGTCGGCGTGCATCGTGGCGACGGGCGTGCCGTGGCCTTCGATCCACTCCGCGATACGGTCGGCATCGCGCTTGGTGCGGGTGAAGACGATGACGGACTTGTAGCCGCTCTTATTGAGCAAGGACAGCAGCAGGTCGTACTTCTGGAAGATATCGACCGGGTAGATCGCGTGCTCGACCGTGTCGGCGGCGCCTAGGCCGGTGCGAACGTCGACCGTGACTGGGTCGCGGAGGGCCCAACCGGCGATGCGACCGATGGCGTCGGAAATCGTGGCGGAGAAGAGCAACGTCTGGCGCTCCTTCGGGCAATAGTTGACGATGCGGGTGACGTCTTCGATGAAACCCATGTCGAGCATGCGGTCGACTTCGTCCATGATGAGCATCTGAATAGACTTCAGATCTAGGATCTTCTGCTCATGCAGGTCGAGCAAACGGCCCGGGGTCGCGATGACGACATCGACGCCCTCTTCGAGCGCCTTGACCTGGGCGCCGTAGCCCACGCCACCGTAGAGGAGCGCGGTGCGGGTGCCGAAGTGCTTACCGTACTTCTGAAAATTCTCATCGACCTGGACGGCGAGCTCGCGCGTCGGGACGAGGACGAGACAGCGCGGCTTGCCGGCGGCGGGGCCGAGCAGCGATAGCGTCGGGAGCGCGAAGGCGGCAGTCTTACCGGTGCCGGTCTGGGCGGCGCCGATGAGATCCTTGCGGGCCATGATGACCGGGATGGCCTGTTCCTGGATGGGGGTCGGGGTCACATAGCCGTGTTCGGCTAAGGAGCGCAGGACTGGCTCGGGCAGACCGAGGTCGGAAAACGTAGACATAAAGTTGACTTAGAAAGCGATACGCTGGGTCAAAGGGAAAGGATAAAGGGAGGAAAACTCGGCTGAGAAGCCAAAGCACAGGCTAGATGGGGCATTTGAGCGCTTTCGGGTCCGGGTTTGACAATCCCCTCGGGATTCCCTGCATAGGTCTTCCTTCCGCTAAAGAAGGAACGCACGGTGGTTGTAGCTCAGTTGGTTAGAGCACTGGTTTGTGGTACCAGGGGTCGGGGGTTCAAGTCCCCTCAATCACCCCACTTTGCAGGAGCCCCGGAGCAATCCGGGGCTCTTCTCATTTAGCCCCCGGCCTGCCTAGCCCTAGCCCTGTCCCTAGCCCTAGCCGTTGGCTCAGCCGTGGGCGCCCTTGGACTTGAAGTAGGCCTCGATGGCATCGCGGATGGCCTTCTCCAGCACGTCGTCCTTGGACTTCAGCTCCGCATCGATCGTCGGCTCGCCAACCTGCACACCACGTCGGAACCACTTGTCGCCGCTGAAAGAAAAGCGCTGGCCATAGTAGGTGGCGTAGGTGACGTGAAACTTATAACCGGACGGGTAGTTGGTCAGCGTGACGTAAGCCTTCGCGACCGGGTAGTCGGGCTTCACCTTTTGCAACGCCTTGCGAACCTCGGCCGTCACTTCCTTGGAATCACACTTGATGGTGTGGTCCATAAAGCGCGCGTCAGCGAACTCGACTTCGAACGGAAAGAAGATGCCCGTCTGCAGACCGCGGAAACCCGAACCAGGAATGCCGAAATAAAGGATGGCGAAGGAGATGACGCTGACGGCAGCCAGGGACAGGAGGCCGACCACCGGAGACATCGGCTTCTTAAGTTCAACGGAGCACATAGGCGATAGGCATAGGTGGCCCCAGCCCCGAATCAATCAGATTGGAGCGGAAGGCCTCGGCTTACTTGAGCGTCTGTAAGTAAGCCTTCACGTCCTCGAGCTCCTGCGGCTTGAGGATCAAGCCCATCGGAGGCATCGGAGAGACACCCAATTTCTCGAAGCCCTTCGCGAGGACCTTGTTGGGCTCGACCAAGGATTCATGGATATAGGTCGGCGTCGCGCGAGTGGCCAGACCATCGAGGGCCGGACCGATGGCACTCCCCTTCCCGCCCACCATGTGACAGATCGCACAGGCGGCGACGGGGTGCTTCCAGAAAATCTGCTCACCGCGGGCGGATACACCGGCCGTGATCGGGGCTTCGCCGACGAGGGAGAGCTCGCAGAGCTTCACATCGTCATAGAACGAATCACCGACGGCGACGTGCAGGAGGTTGATACTAGCCTTGGTGCGCTTGCCGCTATTGAAGACAACCTCGACCTCGGTCCAGTCCGACTCACGCGCGGTCACCTTCTCCGTTTCAGCGCGGCCGATGTGATCGTTGAGGCTGGCCTTGCCGCGCATGGCGTGGGTCTTGATCCAGGCGCTGAGGCGATATTCGGTGTTCGGCTTGAGTTCGACGTCAGCGAAGAAGCTCGAGTCGGCGTCGGCACGAGTGATGGCGCGCATCGCATGTTTACCGGAGCGGACGTTCTTCGGGTCGATGACGATACCCCACTGCGCATCCTTATTGCCAGGACGAGTACCGTAGTCGCGACGTTTCCAGCCGACCGGTGTCTTCTTGTCGTCGGCGACCTCTTCGAAGCCAGGGTTAGGCAGGAGGTTCGGGCCTTGGACGTAGGTCGCCGTCTTGTGCTTCTTGGCGAGGAGGCGTGAAGCCTCGTTGAGCCATTCGTCGGACTTCACGGCGGCATCCGCCGAAAGCTGGCGCACAAGCGTCTGCACTTCGGGCGAGGTCGGGAAATCGGCGAGCTTCACGAAGGCAGCGAGACGAGCGGCCGGATCCTTGTCGGCCACGACGCCGGAACCAAAGAAGAGCTTCTGAGCAGACTCATCAGAGCCAAGGGCGCGGATGGCGTTGCGGCGCAACGGAGCCACGCTGGAATACAACGCGGCCTGATGCGTGGCGGCATCAAGTTCACCGAGACCCTGCAGGGACCAGAGGGCATGGATGGCGCCAATGTCGGAAGCCTTGGACGCCAGTTCGCGAAGGGCCGGAGCGAGGTCCTTCTTCTTTCCTTCGACGATCAGGCGCTGGGCGCGGAGGCGGCCGTATTGCGTGCTGCCGGAAAGACCAGCGATAAGGTCAGCGGCGGAATCGCCCTGCGCTGCCTTGGCGACAGAGCCAGGCTTATCCCAGACGATGCGGTAGATACGTCCGCGAGAGTGGTCGCGCAGGTCGTTCTCGTGCGCGCCACCGACGCCGGTCTTGGCGTCATAGCCGCCGCGACCGACGCTCGGGGTCGGGTTGTGCTGGATGATGAAGTTCTGCCAGTCGGCGAACCAGATGGCGCCATCCGGGCCGACTTCGGCAAAGACCGGCGACATCCATTCATCGGAGCTGGCGACGAGGCTGTAGGCATCCCTGGCGACATAGCCGGCGCCGTCGGGCTGCACGTCCATGAGTCCGATGAGCTTCATCGTCGGCTCGCAGACCATCGCCATGCCCTGCAGTCGGGGCGGAAGCTGCGCCGAGTAGATGAACGTCGAGCCCGCAGCGGCAGTCCAGCCGCCCATCACGTCGACCTGACGGAAGTTCGGGGTGATCGTGTGCGCCTTGTCGACAACGTTGATCTTCTTGGCCGACATGCCGCGGGAGCCCTTGGCCCAGGCCGTGGCGGGGATGCCGCCGAAGAAGATTGGTGCGTTGTTGGCCGTGCCACCGAAGGAGTCACCGGCGGCGTTGGCGCCGTAGCCCCAGGTGTTATTGGAGAACTGGTGCAGGAACTCGAGCTTGGCACCGTCCGCGGTGAAGCGGTAGCTGCCCATGGCGAAGTTCTTCTTTTCTCCGCCGACTTCGCCGGCGAAACCGCTGTAGCCGACCGCGCCGCGTAGCCAGTTGTCATAGCCATAGGAAAGGCTGCTCGTCTGGGCATGGGTATCGCGGATGCCCCAGCCGGTCATGATGACCTGACGGACGTCGGCTTTGTCGTCACCATCGGTGTCCTTGAGGAAGACGAAGTTCGGTGCCTGCGACACGATCACGCCGCCGTTGGCGAAGACGAGGCTCGTCGGGATGTTGAGCTTATCGGCGAAGACCGTGAACTTGTCGGCCTTGCCGTCACCGTCGGTGTCTTCGCAAATCTTGATGCGGTCGTTGCCCTGCTGCTGGTCTTCCTTCACGCCATGCGGATAGTCGGAGGTCTCACAGACCCAAAGGCGGCCGCGAGCGTCCCAGGCGAACGCAATCGGCTTCGTGATGTCAGGCTCAGAGGCGAAGAGCACCAGCTTCATGTCCGCTGGGACCTGCGTGCGCTCCATGCTGCCTTTGGCCGAGAAAGGTTTCTGGAAGGTCAGTGGCTCGGGGCGCTTCTCATAGTTGGCCACGTTGATATTCTTCTCGCGGACTTCAGGTTCACGCTGCGCGAGGAACTTCTGCCAGGACGCCTTACGATCAGCGGAGAGCACGGCTTCGAGCTGAGAACGGAAAGCAGCCGGAGTGGTGTCGGGCTTGATGACCAACGTCGGCAGAGACGAGTCGCCGGCTGCGGCCTTGACCACGAGGACGTCATAACGGCCGAGCGTCGCGGCGTCTGGCGCGGATCCGGTCAAGTAGTCGAACCAGATAGCGTCACGGCCGAGCTCGGCCATCAGTGCGTGAAGCGGGCCGACCGCGGACTGCTCTTCGCCGCTGGCGTCCAGATACAAGACGCGGACCGGGCCATCGGAAGGGGCCGCGGAGGCCAGGACGGAAAGACAGACCGAAAGAAAAGCGACGAGGGGGCGCATAGGGGTATAAGGAAAGACAAACCCTCCTCCGGGACATGGCAATACGACGAAGATAAGAAATGTAGTGTTTAGGACCATCCCGGCGGGCGGGTTGTCGTAAAAATCAAAGTCCCGCCCCGAGGCCTAGGTGGGCACAAAAAAACGGCGCCCTAATGGGCGCCGTTGTTCGAACGACTGTCAGCGACCTCAGTGGTCGTGGTGGTCGCCACCAGCCGAAGGCTTGTTATCCTCCGGCATGTCGGTGATGAGACACTCGGTCGTGAGCAGCAGGCCGGCCACGGAGGCGGCGTTGATGATCGCGGTGCGGGTGACCTTGGTCGGGTCGACGACGCCGGCCTTGATGAGGTCTTCGTAAGCGCCGGTCGCCACGTTGTAACCCTCGGCACCCTTGTGCTTGAGCATCACTTCCTGGACGATGAGGGAACCTTCGACGCCGGCGTTGAAGCACAGCGTGCGGAGCGGCTCTTCGATCGCCTTACGGACGATCTGGGCGCCGATCTTCTCGTCGCCGACGAGGGAGTTGATGACGGAGTCGATGGCCTTGACGGTGCGCAGGAGAGCGACACCACCGCCGGGGACGATGCCTTCTTCGACGGCCGCACGGGTGGCGTGCAGGGCGTCGTCGACGCGGTCCTTCTTCTCCTTGAGCTCGGTCTCGGTCGCGGCACCCACGTGGATGACGGCGACGCCGCCGGCCAGCTTGGCGAGGCGTTCCTGGAGCTTTTCCTTATCGTAGTCGGAGGTGGTCTCGTCGATCTGGCGACGGATGAGCTTCACGCGGCCCTGGATGTCGGCGGACTTGCCGGCACCCTGGATGATCGTGGTGTTCTCCTTGTCAGCGACGATGCGCTTGGCGCGACCGAGGTCAGCCACCTTGACGGATTCGAGCTTGATACCGAGGTCATCGGTGACGAAGCGGCCACCGGTGAGGACGGCGATGTCTTCCATCATGGCCTTGCGGCGGTCGCCGAAGCCAGGGGCCTTGACGGCGCAGACGTTGATCGTACCGCGGAGGCGGTTGACGACGAGGGTAGCGAGGGCTTCGCCTTCGATTTCCTCAGCGATGATCAGGAGCGGCTTGCCAGTCTTGGCGACTTCCTGGAGGAGAGGCAGCAGGTCCTTCATGGCGCTGACCTTCTTCTCGTAGAGGAGGATGTAGGCGTCTTCGAGGATGGCCTCGAGCGTCTCGGCGTTGGTCGCGAAGTACGGGGAGAGGTAACCCTTGTCGAACTGCATGCCTTCGACGACGTCGAGGGTGGTCTCGATGGTCTTGGCTTCTTCGACGGTGATGGTGCCGTCCTTACCCACGCGGTCCATGGCTTCGGCGATGATGTCACCGATGGACTCGTCCCAGTTGGCGGAGACGGTGGCGACCTGCTTGATTTCCTTGCGGTCCTTGACCTTCTTGGAGATCACGGCGAGTTCCTTGACGATGGCTTCGGTGGCCTTGTCGACGCCACGCTTGACGAAGATCGGGTTGGCACCGGCGGCGACGAAGCGGAGGCCTTCTTTGTAGATGGCTTCGGCCAGGACGGTCGCAGTGGTCGTGCCGTCGCCCGCCTTATCAGCGGTCTTCGAGGCGACTTCGCGCACCATCTGGGCGCCCATGTTTTCGTAAGGATCGTCGAGTTCGATCTCCTTGGCGACGGTGACGCCGTCCTTGGTGACCTTCGGGGCGCCGAACTTCTTGTCGATCATCACATTGCGGCCCTTAGGACCGAGGGTGACTTTGACGGCACGGGCGAGGATGGAGACGCCATTGAGCACCTTGCGGCGGGCGGCTTCGTCGAACAGAATCTGCTTCTTGGACATAGTGGTGTGGTTTGAGAGTTAGGGGTGAGATTATTCGATGACGGCGAGGATTTCTTCTTCGCGGAGGAGGAGGTAGATCACTTCGTCGAGCTTCACTTCCGTGCCGGCGTACTTGCCGACGAGGACCTTGTCGCCGACCTTGACGTTGAAGGCGACCTTCTTGCCGTCCTTGTCGAGGGCGCCGGTGCCGAGGGCGATGACCTTAGCTTCCTGCGGCTTCTCCTTGGCGGAGTCAGGGATGATGATGCCGCCCTTGATTTCTTCAGCTTCTTCGATGCGCTGGAGGAGGACGCGGTCGCCGAGGGGCTTGACGCTGGGTTTGGTGTTTTTAGCCATGGTGGGTATTTGGGTAGAGGGTGGTCGTTGGGGACGTCTGCGACTTTGCAGAACAGATGCCAAAGCCGTTTTGCTGAGGTTAAGCAAACGATTTAGGGGTTTTTATCGGCTTCGAGCCCTTATCGACCCCCTAAATGACCCAATGTTCCCGCTTTTGCCCGAGACAGGGTGTCCCACCCCTGAGACAGGGGTGTTCGAGGGCCGGAGGACACGAGGACACGAGGACTCGAGGACACGACGATTCGAGGGCACGAGGGCCGGAGGAGAGGTTACTTCGTTTGCCTGGCTTGGCGTGCCTTAATCAGACCACCCAGGAGCCGACCCACCCTCACGACCTGTGGCGCCATCCGGTCATAATCCGCTGCGGGCAGAGATCCGAAATCACGGGAGAGTTCCAATTGCGTCTCCAATTCCGCCAATGAGCCACGCGCAATCTGCAGGAAGCGCAGTGCATCCAAGTTCGTGCCGCGCTCATTGCCTTCGGCGATGTTCGATGGCACGGAAATCGCCGCCCGCCGCAGTTGATCGCAAAGACCATAATACCGTCTCATTTCAGGCCTTTCGCACGCCCTCAGCACCTCCAGCGCCAGCAGCTTGGCGGCCTGCCAAGCCAGCAGATCGCGAAAGGTCGACACCTGCGGCAATCGCCTCTGATCTTCGCCTGAACTCATCAGGAAAAGCTGCGCTGATAAGGTCTCCAGTCGACGGTCTGCCTCTGAGGCTCACCCCCTGAAACCAACACCTCACCCTCTCCCCCCTCCAGCCCTCCTGTTCTTTCAACCTCCCGCCCTCATGCCCTCGTGTCCTCGAGCCCTCGCTGTTAGCCCTCGTGCCCTCGGAATCAAAGCTCCCCTGGCTGCTTACCTTCAGGTTCCTTGAGCTGATCGCCCCAACCGAGGATACGGGCCTGGGCACCATGATGCTCAGCCTTGGTCTTATCACCGCGCTCCATCCAGATGCGGGACATCGAGGTGTGGATGTGGATGTCCTTCGGACGCAGCGCGAGGGCCTGCTCGCCGGCGGCGAGGGCTTCGTCGTATTGACCGGCGGCGAAGTGGACTTCGGCTTTGGCCAGCCAAGCCTCGAAGCAGGCCGGATCGGCAGACACCGCCGTCTGCAGTTTAGTCAACGCCGCCGCCTCATCGCCCATGGCGAAGTCGAACGACGCCTCTTCCGCCAAGGCCAAGGCGCGCGCTGAGGACGAAGAGTCGGACATACGAACACCGTGCGTGGCGCTCGTGGCATCGCAAGCGCTCCTTTCACGCTTGGAAAGGGACCGAGGGGGTCGCAACTTAACCGCATCATGGATCCTCGCTACGGAAAGCTCGCCGACGTGCTCTGCGGTTTCTCAACCCGCCTCAAGAAGGGGGAGAGCGTGCTCATCGACGCCCACGACGTGCCGGAAGACTTCATCATCGCCCTCATCCGGGCCGCCCGCGAACGCGGCGCCACCCCGATGGTGAACCTCCACAAGGCCCGCGTCGGCCGCGAGATGGTCAAGGGCGGCACCAAGGAACAGTTCAAGCTGGCCGCCGACCACGAGCTCGCCCGCATGAAGAAGATGCAGGCCTACATCGCCGTGCGCGGTTCCGACAACATCTTCGAAGGCAGCGACATCCCGGCCGCCCAGGCCAAGCTCAACGGCGAAATGATGCGCCCCGTCCTCGACCACCGCGTCAACAAGACCAAGTGGGTCGTCCTCCGCTGGCCGACGTCGTCCATGGCCCAGCAGGCCAAGATGAGCACCGAGGCCTTCGCCGACTTCTACTTCCGCGTCTGCACGCTCGACTACTCCCGCATGATCCCGGGCATGGAAGCCCTCAAGCAGGCCATGATGAAGACCGACGAGGTCCACATCGTCGGCCAGGGCACCGACCTGAAGTTCAACATCAAGGGCATGAACGCCATCCCTTGCGGCGGCGAATACAACATTCCCGACGGCGAGGTCTTCACCGCGCCCATCAAGGACTCGGTCAACGGCGTGCTGCAGTACAACTGCGCGACCATCTACCAAGGCGTCTCGTTCGAGAACATCCGCCTCGTCTTCCGCAAGGGCAAGATCGTCGAGGCCACCGCAAACAACACCAAGCGCCTGAACGAGATCCTCGATACCGACGGCGGCGCGCGCTTCATCGGCGAGTTCGCCATCGCCTTCAATCCGCACATCCTCAACCCGATGCAGGACATCCTGTTCGACGAGAAGATCGCGGGCTCCTTCCACTTCACGCCCGGCAAGTGCTACGAGACCACCGACAACGGCAACCATTCGTCCATCCACTGGGACATGGTCTGCATCCAGCGCCCCGAATACGGCGGCGGTGAGATCCGTTTCGATGGCCAGGTAATCCGTAAAGACGGCCTTTTCCTTCCCAAGCCCCTCCAAAAATTGAATCCCGCATACCTCCTCGGTAAGGCCAAATAATATGGCCCAACCCAAGAAACCCAAGAAGGCCCAGCCTAAGCGCCTCGGATCGCGCCCGCAGGCCCGCACGGCCAAGGCGCTGAAGCGCAAGAATAAGCCGGCGCCGCACGTGCCCTACGCGGCACGTCCCGCCAAGGCCCCCATCGAGGAGCTTCGTCCGGATGAGATCGTCAAGACGCGCATCCCGAGCGAATTCGAACCCGCCCGCGCCGATAAGATCATCGCCATGCTCCTCGAAGGAGTCAGCCGCTCGCGCGTGCAGAAGGCCCTCGACCTCGGACTGGTGAAGGTCAACGGCCAGACGGCCGATTGCCGTACGGTGCTCAACCCTGGCGACGCCATCGAAGTCGCCCTGCCCTCCCCTGGCGAGCCCACCGCCCGTCCGGTCAAGATGGCCCTCGAGGTCCTCTTCGAAGACGCGCACCTCATCGCCGTCAACAAGCCGGCCGGTCTCCTCACGCACCCTGTCCAGGGTTCCGACGAGGTCTCGATCGTCCACGGACTCCTCCATTACACCAAGGGCAAGCTCGCCCCGGCTGGCGGCGCACCCCGCCCCGGCGTCGTGCACCGCCTCGACCGCGAGACCTCCGGCGTCATCGTGCTCGCTAAGACCGACAAGGCCTACCACGCGCTCGTCGCGCAGTTCGCCGAACGTACCGCCAAGAAGGAATACCTCGCGCTCGTCGACAAGGCCCCGCGCCTCCTCTCCGGCGTCATCAACGCCAACATCGACCGCCACCGCACCGTCCGCGTGCGCATGGCCGTCCGGGAAGACGGCCGCGAAGCCATCACCGACTGGCGCGTCGAAGAAAAATACGGCGTCGAAGCCGCCCTCGTCCGCGCCTTCCCGCACACCGGCCGCACGCACCAGATCCGCGTCCACCTCGCGCACATCACGCACCCGATCCTCGGCGACCGTACCTACGGCAAGTTCGACGTCCCGAGCTACACCGGCTGGCCGATGCCCCGCGTGATGCTCCACGCCCACAAGCTGACCCTGACGCACCCGCAGACCGGCAAGCCGCTCACAATCACCGTCGAGCCGCCCAAGGACTTCCTGGACCTCAAGGAGTGGCTGGCCAAGAAGTTCGGGCGTAAGCCTTACCTGATGCCTGCGTAGGTGGTTTAAGCGGTTGGCGGTTGGGAGCGGCCGTGGAGACTTGCTGCCCATGGCAGGGACGTGATCACCATCGCGTCCTCGTGCACTCGAGCCCTCGGGCCCTCGCCTCAGAATCCCTTCTGCCCAGGCTTGGGCACTTTGCTCGGAGCTTTCCAGTCGGCAGGCAGGAGCTTCGCGGCGGTGAGCGGATCATTGTCACCGTCGGCTTTCATCTCGGCGGCGAGCTTGGCGAGCATAGCCTGGATGCGCTCGGCATGCTCCGGCAGGGCTGACAGGTCCTTGGTCTCGTAAGGGTCGGCCTGCAGGTCGAAGAGCTGGGTGCGGTCGACGTGCGGGTAGCGGATGAGTTTCCAGCGTCCGTCGCTGAGGGCCTTCTGGATGGACTTGTAGCCGAACATCAGGAATGGCCGGCCGGGCTGGCTCGGGTCCTTGAGGACCTCCGAGAACTCGCGACCCTGGGAATCCTTTGGCGCCGTGACGCCACAGAGCTTGCCGAGCGTGGGCATCACGTCGAAGAGGTAGCACAGCGCGTCGCTGCGCTTATCCGCGGCGATACCGGGTCCGGCGACGATCAGCGGCACCCGCATCGAGTGCTCGTAGAGGTTCTGCTTGCCGATGAGCCCATGCGAACCGCGGGCCACGCCGGAATCGGCGGCATACACGATGATCGTATTGGCGGCGTAAGGCGAGGCATCGACGGCGTCGAGGACACGTCCGACCTGTAGATCAAGGAAACTGATGTAGCGATAGTACTCGGCCAGCATCGTCTTCACGTCGGCCTCAGGGCGCGGCCACTTCATGAGCTGCTCGTCGCGGATGACCATCTCGCCGTTATCGAACGGATGCTGGGGCAGGAAGTTCGGAGGCAGAGGGATCGAAGCGACGTCATATTGGACCGGGTAATCGTCGGGCACGATGTGCGGGTCATGCGGACCATCAAAAGCCAGATAGGAGAAGAACGGCTTCCGGCCGTCCTGCGTCTTCAGGAACGCCAGCGTCTCGTCAGTCGCCTCTTCGCAGAGGTGCTTCGGGGAGACCTTTGCCGGGGTCAGTTTACCCGTCGGCAGCATATCGCTGGTCGGGGCCTTCATGGGATTGGCCATGCCGCCGACAAAGAGCGCCCGGGCCTGCTGGAAGGATTTCGTGATCGAGGGCGGGCCGTTGTGCCACTTGCCGGTGGCGAAGGTCGCGTAACCCGCCGCGCCGAAAGCGTGCGGCCAGGTCTCATGTTTCAGCAGTTTCTCGTCGATCTGGGCGAGGGAGCGACCCGAGAGCAGCATCGCGCGCGAAGGCACGCAGGTCGCGCCCTGGTTACCGCCCTGCATGTAAGCGCGGTTGAAAGCCACGCCGCGCTTCACGAGGCGATCGAGGTTCGGGGTCTTGATGACCGGATTACCCAGGGCTGCGATGGTGTCAGCGCGCTGGTCATCGGCGAAGATGAAGACGATGTTGGGGGCCGACGCGGCGGACAGGGAGGCGGTCACGGCCAGAAGCATGGACAGGAGACGGGGCAAGCTCATGGCCTCATCCAACCTTGCCCGCCGCAGAAGGCAATCCGCGTTCAGGCGTTAAAGCCGTGATGCCCGTCCTGCTTACGGTGCTCCGGGGCGTCCGGCTCGACATGCACCAACACCGAAATAACCTCTGGATGCGAACGGAGGATGTCGGCCTTGATCCGGCCCGCGATGGCATGGCCTTCGGCGACCGTGGCGCCTTCGGCGACCTGCAGGTGGAAATCGACCTCGAAGCGGTCGCCCAGCCGGCGGGCGCGGAAAGCATGGAAGCCCTTGGCTCCCGGCGCGGCGAGGATGTGCTCGCTGAGGTCGTGCAGCACGTGCGCGGCCGGAGCGGTGTCGAGGAGATCCTCGCAGGCGCCCTTGAAGAGCTTGATGCCTTCGGAGCCCAGCCAGCCCGCGAGGACCAAGCCCACCACCTTATCCAGAGCCTTCCATTCGGGATTGATATTGGCGACGACGACCGCGACCAAGGCGAGGAGCGACGCGATGGCGTCGGCCCGGTGGTCCGTGGCATTGGCCATCAGCAGGCGCGAACCGAGGCGCTCGGCCTGGCGACGGGCATACTGGTAGAAACCTTCCTTGATCAGCAGAGCCGCCCCGGCGACCCAGGCGGCGGCGATGCCCGGCGCAACGGTGTCGGCGCCGCTGACGAGCGCGGACAAGGACTGCCAAGCGAGGCCGAGGCAGAACAGGAGCACCAGCGATGAGATGAGCATCGTCGCCAAGGTGGAGAAGCGATGATGCCCGTAGGGGTGATCGTCGTCCTTGGGGAGATGGGCGAACTTGAGGCCGATAATGGCCGCGATGTCGCTGGCGATATCGACGAGCGAGTGGATGCCGTCGGCGACCAAAGCCTGCGAAGACGCGATGATACCCACGCTGAGTTTGGCTCCAGCCAAGACGACGTTGACCGCCAAGCTGAGCGCCACGGTAAGACCCCCCTCGCGCTGCAGCG
>CALEEU010000160.1 GCA_937875975.1 uncultured Opitutia bacterium
CGGAGCAGAGCTCCTGTGCAAAAGTGCAAAGGTGAATTCAGGGGTAGGGGTCGGGACAGGGGTTGGGGAATGCAGATTCCGTCACCCGAAAAAACCCAGCCAGTCATCCGGTCTCCGGTTTCCCGTTGAGTTACTTCCAACCGCTAGCCGCCAACCGCTATCACCATACTTTTGCACCTTTGCACAGGCCGCAGGCCGATTTGCACCTTTGCACCCGCAGCTCAAACAATCCCTGCCTGATAAATATCGTGGATACGGATGAGGCCGAGGCAGTGGTTAGTCGCGGCGTCAGTAACGGGTAGCACGGAAATCTGCGATGGGCGGTCCTCCATGATGCGCGCGGCCTCGCCGAGCGACATCGGGGCGTGGGCGCGGACGGGATTGACCGTCATGATATCGGCGGCGCGGGCAGTGTTGATGTCGACGCCGCGACCGAGCGCGCGGCGAAGATCGCCGTCGGTAATGAGCCCAGCGAGCGTGCCGTCCGCGGCAAGGATGCAGGCTGCACCGTGCGGATGGCGGGTCATTGCGATGACCGTGTCGCGGAGAGAGTCGCCCGGCTTAGCGCAAGCGCAACGGTCGAGCGGCTGGAGGGCTTCACCGACCGTGAGCGACAGATTACGGCCGAGTTGTCCGGCGGGATGGAAGCGGGCGAAGTCGGACGGCCCGAAGCCGCGCTTCGTCATCAAGCCAGCGGCGAGCGCATCACCGAGCGCGAGCGTCAGCAGAGCGCTGGTGGTCGGCACGAGCCCGAGGGGGTCGGCTTCGGGGCGGGCGCCTATGTCGAGGACGACGTCGGACTGCGTCGCCAGCGGCGACTGCGTGTTGCCGACGATCGAGATGATCGGAGATTTGAAGGAGCGCAGGACCGGAATGAGTCGTACGAGCTCAGCCGTCGTACCGGAGCGCGAGATAAGAATGACCGGATCGCCGGCCTGGAGAATCCCGAGATCGCCGTGCACGGCGTCGGCAGCGTGGAGAAAGATGGCGGGCGTACCTGTGCTGCAGAGCGTCGCGGCAATCTTCTGGCCGATGAGGCCGGACTTGCCGACGCCGCAGAGCACGACCTTGCCTTGGTGGGCAGCGATCAGGTCAACGGCCTTCGTGAAAGAACCGTCGAGGCGCGTGGCGAGTTCGGCGAGCGCGGAGGCTTCGGCCTGCAGAAGAGTGCGGGCGGAGTTGAGGGGAGTAGACATGGGAGGTAAAGAATAAGGGGTAGGGGTAGGGGTAGGGGTAGAGAAGGAAGACGAGAGGCAGTGCAAAGGTGCAAATCGGAGCGGAGCTCCTGTGCAAAAGTGCAAAAGTGAAACTAACTCAGGTGACGGGTGACGGCCGCGGGCATCGGGGATTCAGGTTTCGGCTTCTCGGCCATCAGCCGCGGTAACCTGGAGCCGGCTGCCGAAGGCCGAACGGCCGATTCCCGAAAGGCTGATGCCCCGGTGGCCGTCACCCGTCACCTGTTATTTGCCTCTTACGTTTGCACCTTTGCACAGGCCGCAGGCCGATTTGCACTTTTGCACTGCGGTGCCTAGCGCGCCTTCGGCGCGTCACATCATCTTCCGTGCGGCTTCGAGATCCTCAGGGGTATCGATAGCGACGGGATGATAATCGGTGACGACAGTCTGGAAGGTGAGGCCGTGGGCGAGGAAGCGGAGCTGTTCGAGAGATTCGACGGCCTCGAGTTCGGTCGGCTTGAGCTGAGCGTAACCGGCGAGCGTGGCACGGTCATAGCCATAGACGCCGATGTGCACCCAGTAGTCGCGTCGCTTGACCCATTCAGACGGATCCACGCCACGAAGGTGCGGGATCGGACTACGGGAGAAGTAAATCGCTTCACCGTTCTCGGCGCGGACGACCTTGACTACGCTCGTCGCGAGTAGGCGCTCGGTGTCATGAATCTTCGAGACCGCGGTGACCAAGGGGCACTTCGTTTCCTTCCAGCGCGTGATAAGCCCGTCGAGAAGCTCAGGCTGAATGAAAGGCTCGTCGCCCTGGACGTTGAGGAAGAATTCTCCTGGTAGATGGTCAATGACGCTGGCCATGCGGGCCGTGCCATTGGGACAGGAAGGATCGGTGATCAGGACCTCGGCGCCGAAGCCGCGCGCGATGCCGGCGACTTCTTCGGAGTCCGTGAGCAACACTACGCGATCCGCCTGGCGGACCTGCTTGGCACGTTCCCAGACATGTTGCACGACCGGCTTGCCGCCGAGGTCGAGCAAGACCTTACGGGGTAGACGCGTGGAGGCGATGCGAGCGGGGATGCAGAGAGTGACGGAGGGCATGGGGAATGAGGGATGGAGGACCGGAGGGCCGGAGGCTTAGGAGGAGAGGCAGTGCAAAGGTGCAAATCGGAGCTGAGCTCCTGTGCAAAAGTGGAGCCAGCTACAGGTGACGGGTGACGGGCACGGGAGTCGGCGACTCAGGCGTCGGCATCTCGGCCATCGGCCGCAGGAACCCGGTGCTGGCTGCCGAAGGCTGAACGGCCGACACCCGAAGGGCTAATGCTCTGGTGGCCGGCACCCGTCACCTAAGGCTTTTGTTACGCTCCCAACCGCCAACCGCCAACCGCTAACACCTTACATTTGCACCTTTGCACAGGCCGCAGGCCGGTTTGCACTTTTGCAC
>CALEEU010000161.1 GCA_937875975.1 uncultured Opitutia bacterium
TCGAGCACGGTCAGCTTCGGCGGACAGAACTTCGTCAACCAAGGCCTCGTCGGTGTCGGCGTCTTCGCCACCAACGTGATCGACGGCCGCGGCGACACCTTCGGCTCCTTCTCCTCCTTCAAGCTCGACCACACCACCTGGCGCAAGCACGCCAACGGCTCCTACTCCGGTACGCTCTACACGCTGCCGGACCGTGGTTACAATGTCGCCGGCCTGATCGCTTACCCGGCGCGTATCCAGCAGATGGGCCTCACCTTCACGCCGGACTACACCGCGGACGTCGTCTCGCAGACGCAGCTCACGCTCTCCCTCCAGCGCACGATCACCATCACCGACTTCGCCGGCCAGATCACGACCGCCGTCGACCCGATCGGCGCCACCACCCTGCAGGGCTACTCCAACGTCGCCACCGCCGGCGGCAAGTTCTCCCTCGACGGCGAAGGCCTCGCCATCCGCGCCGACGGGTCCTTCTACGTCTCCGATGAATACGGCGCCACGGTCTACCATGTGAGCAAGACCGGCCAGATGCTCGGCCTCATCACCCCGCCTCAGGCCCTCCTTCCTCAGTTCTCTGTCCCGACCACGGGCTTCCCCACTGCGAGCGCAGGCGTGCAGACCGGTGGTCGTCGCGATAACCAGGGCATGGAGGCCGTCGACCTGACGCCCGATGGCCGCTACCTGATGACCTTGCTGCAGAGCGCTACTCGTCAGGATAATCCGGCCGATAACAATCATGGCCGCCTCTTCACTCGTCTGTCCGTCTATGACGTGAGCAATAATCCGACGCCCACCTCCCCGGTCGGCCACTATCTCGTGGAACTCCCTACCTTCGACCGCGACGGCACCGGCGGCCCCGCCGACCGCACGGCCGCCCAGTCCGAGATCGTCGCGCTGTCGCCGACTTCATTCCTGGTGCTCAGCCGGGACGGCAACGGCAATGGTTCCGGCGATAACGGTCGTCCGCTTGTCTTCAAGACGGTCTCGTTCGTTTCCATCGATGGCGCCACCAATCTGGCGGGCACCTCTTATGCGACGGGTTACACTCCGGCCGCCAACGGCTTCGCGGGCCCGGTCGCCGGCATCACCGCCGCCCAGGTCACTCCCTTCGTCAATCTGCTCAACCCCTCGCAGCTTGCCCGCTTCGGCATTGATACGAACTTCGCCGCCGAAGGTGGCCCCGATCCGATCTCGGTCAATTCCCTCGGCGAGAAGTGGGAGGCCATGACGATCGTCCCCGTGCTCGACGCCGCCG
>CALEEU010000162.1 GCA_937875975.1 uncultured Opitutia bacterium
GTCGGCGGAGACCACGCCGCCCTCAAGGGACATGGCGAGGAGGCGCTTGGCTTCGGCTCGGACGGAGGCGGCGGACATCGGAAGAGGAAGGGCTTAGCGAGCGAGCTGCTTGACGGCGGCCTCGTTGAGGCGACCGCGCATGGAGTCGTCGAGATTCTGTTCGAGCACCTTGGCGGCGGTCTCGACCACGAGGCGGGAGACTTCGCCACGGACTTCGTTCATCATCTTCACGCGATCGGCTTCGATGGCGGCCGTGGCCTTGGCGATGACTTCGGTCTGGGCGGCCTGGGCTTCGGCGCGAGAGGCTTCGATGGTGGCCTTGGCGGAGTTGCGGGCCTCGACGAGAATCTTGGTGGCTTCTTCAGAGGCGGCGACGAGCTTGGCTTCGGCGGTCTTCTGCGCGGAGGCGAGCTGGGCTTCGGCGGCGGAGCGGTCCTTCTGGAGCTGCTCGGCCTGGCGGATGCGTTCCTCGAGCTGGCCGAGGGCGGGCTTGATGGCGAACCTGTAGAGGACGAAGGCGAGGATCGTGAAATTGACGATCTGGACAATCAGGTGGGGCTTATCGACGCCGAAGGAGCCGAAAAGGTTGATGATGTCGGCGACGGGGCCGGTGGATGCGGCGCCGGGGGCGGCGGCCTTGGCGGTGTCGGCGGCGAGGAGAGCGGAGAGGAAGGTCATGGTGAGGACTTTGAAAGGAGGTTGGGAGTCAGCGCTGGGAAAGAGAAGTGGCGGGCCCCTTGCGGGGCCACGCCACGTGACCGGTTACTTCGCGAGGAAGATCGCGTAGAACGCGACGGCTTCAGCGAGAGCCATGCCCAGGATGGACTGGACGAGGATCTTGGCGGAAGCATCCGGATTGCGACCCACGGATTCGACGGCCTTAGCGCCAACGAGACCCACGCCGATAGCGGCAGCGAGACAGCCGGCAGCGGCAGGGAGGGAACCAGTGATTTCAGCGATGATCATGTTGTTTTGTTTTTGGTTTTTTCTTGGCGCGCCGCCGGGGGATTCCCGGCATGTCGCGCGCCTCGAAAGTGAAAGGGTCAGTGGGCGTGTTCGTCGTCGTGGCCAGCATCATGGTTGCAGATGAGGCCGATGTAGACGGCAGAGAGGAGCGTGAAGACGAAGGCCTGGATGAGGCCGACGAGGACTTCGAGCATGCCGGCGATGGCGGGGACGACATACGGAGCAATGCCGCCGAGGGTATGGATCAGGTTCTCTCCGCCGAAGACATTGCCGTAGAGACGGAACGGAAGAGAAATCAAGCGGGAGGCGATGGAGAGGACTTCAATGCCGCCGACGCCAAGGAAGATGAAGCCCAGCATGAGCCACATGGGGAAGCTGAGTTCCTTCTTGTCGGCCTTGTTGCCGAAGAGATCGAAGACCAGCGCCTTAATCCCAGCGTAACGCAGCACGAAATAAGTCCAGGCGAGGAACGAGAGGACCGACAGCGCGAGCGTGGTGTTAAGGTCGGAGTTCGCCGGGCGGATTGCGTCGAGCCAGTGGCCATCCGCGCTTTGATACTTGATCGTACCGACGCCGGGGAGGAGGCCGCTCCAGTTCATCAGCAGGATGAAAACGAAAAAGCCGCAGAGGACGGGGAAGGTCTTGCCGATCATCTTCTTGCCGACAATCGGCTCGAGGGCGTCACGCAGGCCGGAGGCGACATTCTCGACGAGGGCCTGGCCCTTGTTGGGGATAATCTTCGGAGTGCCGACAAGCACGCGGACGGCGATGATGATGAGGACCGCGAGAATCCAGGTGGTCAGGATCGAGTTGGAGACCGGGATGCCACCGATCTCAAAGAGGTCGGTCGCCTTCGGATTGACGCCTTCAGCGCTCGCGAGAGCGAACGCTGGGGCAAAGAGACTGAGGAGGAAAAGAGGGCGCATTTAGACGCGGGAAAGGATTGGTGAATGATTCCCCGCAGGATGGTCAACCCTGCGAGCACCCCCATGCCCAGAGTAAGGGTCAATAGGCCCCCCTATTAGGTAAACTAATCCCAGTGACCCGATTACGGAGAGAGGCGCACGATGTCCCAAACGCCCTTATTTAGGGAGTAATGGAAGCGGTCATGGAGCCGATTGGTGCGGCCCTGCCAGAACTCGAAGCTGATCGGGACTAGGCGGTAACCGCCCCAATGCGGGGGCCTTGGGACTTGGCCCTCCGGATGCTTGGCTTTGAGTTCCGCCAGGCGCGCCTCCAGCACCCCGCGGTCGGCGATGATATCGCTCTGGTCGGAGGCCAGGGCCCCCAGCTGGCTGCCATAGGGGCGGCGGGCAAAATAGGTCACCGATTCTTCTTCGGAAGTCTTTATCAATGAGCCAGTTATGTGAATCTGACGTTCGAGCGAAAACCACGGGAAAAGCAGGGTGACCCTGGGGTTGGCGGCGATTTCCTCCCCCTTCTTGCTGTCGTAGTTAGTGAAGAAGGAGAACCCGCGCTCATCGGCAGCCTTAAGCAAGACAGTCCGCGAGGAGGGGAAGCCGTCCAGGCCAAGGGTCGAGAGGACCATGGCGTTGGGCTCGATGACCCCGGCGGCCTTAGCCTGATCAAACCAGGCTTTGAACTGGGCCAACGGCGCATCGAGCAGCTCATGTCGGTCGATGCCGTGCGCCGCGTACTCTTTACGGAATTCCGAAAGGTCCATCCCCACATGGTAAATGAGGAGGCCAGACCTGCAAGCGTTAGCACCCTTCCCTCTCGCCAGCCCAGACCGGCCTCCCACCTTAGTAGAGGTGAATCTGGTGCTCATAACCGCCGACGAAGCCAAATCTGGGCTGCCGCCCGATGA
>CALEEU010000163.1 GCA_937875975.1 uncultured Opitutia bacterium
CTTCCCGAGACCAAGCTCGACGGCAAGATCGCCCGCGCCCTCGACCGCGACGACATGGTCTCCAACACGACCGGAGCCTTCCTGGCGACGACCGCCCAGTGCGCCCGTTGCCACAACCATAAGTTCGATCCGATCAAGCAGGAGGACTACTACCGCCTCCAGGCCGTCTTCGCCGCACTCGACAAGGCCGATAAGACCTTCGACGTCGACCCGGAGGCCGCCAAGCGTCGTGCCCCGCTGGTCGCCGAACGCACCCGCCTCGACGGCGAGATCAAGACGCTTAACGAGAAGATCGCGACGGCCGACACCCGCCGCGTGACGCTCATCGGCAAGATCATCGATGAACTGAAACAAGGCACCGCTGCCGTCGAACGTCCGGAATACGGTTACCATAGCGCCATCTCCAAAGAACAGTCCTCCACGAAGTGGGTGCAGGTCGACCTGGGTGTCGCCCGCGAACTTACCGAGATTATCCTGACGGGCTGCCACGATACCTATAACAACATCGGCGCCGGCTTCGGCTTCCCGGCCCGCTATAAGGTCGAACTTTCCGACGACGCGAAATTCACCCAAGGCGTGACGAGCATCGCCGACTTCACCGCCGCCGATGTCCCGAATCCCGGCGTGAAGCCGCAGCGCTTCCCGCTGGCCAAACTGAAAGGCCGCTACCTGCGCGTGACGGCCACCAAACTAGGCCTGCGCAAGAACGATTACATCTTGGCCTTGGCCGAACTGCAGGCCATCGACCCCAAGGGACGCAATGTCGCCCTGGGCGCCAACGTGACGTCGCTCGATAGCATCGAAGCCGGCCCACGCTGGGGACGCCTCAACCTGACCGACGGCTACTTCTACGGTCCGAAGTCCGAACGCGATGATGCCCGCATCGCCCTTCTCGATCGCGAACGCACCGAGATCCGCAAGGGTTCGAACAAGATCGCCCCGGCTGACAACTCCCGCCTCGCCGAGTTCACCGCCGCCCGCGCCAAGGTTGCCAAAGAACTCGCCACCCTCCCGGCTCCGCAAGTCGCCTACGTGGGCACAATCCACAAGGGCACCGGTTCCTTCGCCGGCACGGGCGCCAACGGCGGCAAACCCCGCCCGATCTTTGTGCTTAAACGCGGAGATGTGAGCCAACCCGACAAGGAAGTCGGCCCAGGCACCCTGCCCTTCACCAAGGAACTGACCTCGCAGTTCGATCTACCCGCTGACGCCCCAGAAGGCGCCCGTCGCGTGGCCTTGGCCAAGTGGATCACCGATAACCGTAACCCGCTCACTTGGCGCGTCATCGTGAACCGGGTCTGGCATTACCACTTCGGCCGCGGCTTGAGCGATACGCCGAACGATTTCGGACGTATGGGCAGCCAACCCACGCACCCCGAGCTACTCGATTGGCTGGCGGTCGACTTCCGTGACGGCGGTCAATCGCTCAAGAAACTCCATCGCCTCATCGTCACGAGCGCGACCTATCGCCAGTCCTCCCTCGGCAATCCCACCAACGAGAAGATCGACACGAGCAACGCCTTCCTCTGGCGCATGAACCGCCGCAAGCTCGAGGCCGAAGCGGTCAATGACTCGGTACTCTCGGTCGCCGGCAAACTCGACCTTACGATGGGCGGCCCGGGCTTCCAGGACTTCGTCATCGATAAACCGCAGCACTCGCCGCACTACGAATACGACCAGCATGACGTCGAGGACCCGAAGTCCCACCGTCGCTCGGTCTATCGCTTCATCGTCCGCTCCCAGCCTCAGCCCTTCCTGACCGTCCTGGATTGCGCCGACCCCTCGATGTCGGTCGCCAATCGCAATGAGACCGTCAACGCGCTGCAGGCCCTCGCGATGCGTAATAACCGCCTGACGGTCGCCATGGCCAAGCACTTCGCGGCCCGCGTGGCCAAAGAAGCCACCACCCCGCCCGCCCAGATCGACCTCGCCTTCCGCCTCGCGCTGGGCCGTCCGCCTTCGGCGAACGAAGCCGAAGCGATGTCGGGCTATGTCCGCGAGCACGGGCTCACGAATCTCTGCCGACTGATCTTCAACCTGAACGAATTCAACTTCGTCGACTAACCATGAACAATTCTCCTTACCATCGTCAGTCTGGCGTCACTGCGATGAACCGCCGTGACTTCCTCTTCTGCTCCGGCGGCGGCCTCGGCGGCATCGCCCTCGCCAGCCTGCTCGGACAGGAATCACTCCTCGCCGCCACGCCGACCAGCGGCGTCCTCCACGCCCCGGCCAA
>CALEEU010000164.1 GCA_937875975.1 uncultured Opitutia bacterium
CTAAGATACGTCGGTTTGTTTGCGGTATTCTGGTCGATCTCACGCTGATTGAGCAGGAACCAAGGCTCGTTACCTCCACCGTACTCGGGGCTATCCGAGATATCCGTGCACTCGAAATCTCCAGACTTCTCGCCGTTGGGCCGTCGCTCCTCCCAGATGAAAACTCGAGCGGGTTGGCGACGTGATTCGACGGTCACCTTGATATCCAGACCCGCGGGAGTCTGGTGATACCAGGCCACGGCATAGATATGCAGCTCATCGCCAGCCTCTTGGATCAGCTTTTTCCAATGACGCATAGCGGTTTCACGGTCATCGCTCAGGGCGACCGCGTCGTAGATCAAGGTACCGGTCGCAGATCCCGCCAAGATACGAGATGCGGTGGGGTCGGCGGTCTTCCCGAAAAGCAGTACGGCCACATCCTTCGAAAAAGCTTGGATATCGTTCAGAAGCTCCGGGCCGAAGTGATCGGGCGTACCATCATAAATATCTTTATTCATCGGATCGAACGCTTTTCTTTAGCGGGAATCAGCCGACGATATGCTCTTCGAAGTCCGGCCAGAACGGCGGACGTGGCTGAAGCAGCCAGCTGACAAAAGGCAGCACTTGATCGTCAGTCATGTTGTCAGGCCGACGGGCAAGCAGGACCTCCAATAAGGTCGTGACCCTAGGACGCATGCCCACGCTGGGCATGAGCATACCGTTGATGAGGCTGCCCGGCAGACGGCTGGCCAGGAAGACAGCGGCGAGCAGCGGCGCGAATTCGACATGCTGCGCAAGTTGCCGATGGGTCAGATTGATTGGGCGGAAGTGATCGTCGCGAAATCCCGTCAACCGGTAGGCGCCGTAGCACGAAGGCAGTATTTTCATCACGGCGAACTCCTCCGGATAGGCGACCTTATCCCCTTCCTTGATAAGTCGACGCGAAGCCGAGGCGACCGGAGTGCGCCGAACCGCCATCGCCTCGATCCAGCGCATGAGCACCATCTCATCTTCCGGAGTCGCGCCGTAATTCAGTGAGTATCTGGACTCGGCGATGCCAGGGGCATCAATCCTCGGCCAGACTCGGGTAAAAGCTGAGATGAACGCCTCGTGGTCCTTGGACGGCATCTTGGGCGCCAGACGGATGATCCTGGCGACCAAGAGGGGAACCGGGATCGGCCCCCCATCGATGCCATCAACCGCCTCGTCGCCCGCGAGTCCGTTATTGCGCCAGGCGGTGGCGACCATAGCCGCCGCGGTCGAGTTATCAGGGATAAGGGACATCAGGGTAGGGAAAGATTACGTCGATCGAGGAGCAGGCAGGCCTTGGGGTCGGCCTTCACCAAGGCGACGACCTGGGCCTCGGTCTTCAGGCGGACGTCATGGATACGCCGGGAGCAGCCATGGCAGCTCAGGCGACCTCGGCCGTCGACACCGAGCAACCTGACCGCAGCCGCCCCTTTCGGACAGTGGACATTCTTGATGAACACCCCCGCCGCCGTGAACAGATCGCCTGTGGCCTGCTTGAATAGCAC
>CALEEU010000165.1 GCA_937875975.1 uncultured Opitutia bacterium
GTACCATCATCGGTCAGCTCGCGCAGCGCCGTATCCGCGCTGGCTCGACGGCTGAGAACCCCCGTTACGAGCGTCAGTACCAGGTCGGACTTCGCGAACTGAACGGTAATTCCTACCTCTGGGTCGACGAAACCAAGATCAAGACGGAGGTCTTTCCCGCCGATGTCCTCGGTCTTGAGCGCGTCGAGCATGGCCCCGCGTTCGTCCGCCCGCAGTCCCTGCGCAAGTCCGACGGTAAGGTCGTCCCGATCACGGATCCGGCCTTCGAATCCGCTTTGCAGGCCGAGGTCGCCGCCGCGGCCGCGGTCCGTGAGAAATTCGAAGAGATCACCCGCCATCGCATCGGCGACGTCAATCACGAGATGGATGAGGCCCGCGTGGCCCTGCGTCGTGCCGAGGACCTGAAGCTGGCCGACGAGATCGCCGTCCGCCGCCGTCAGATCGACGGACTCGAGGAACGTTTCGTCGTCCTCAAGGCCGAGGCCCAGAAGATCGTCAACGGCGGGGCGGTGGCCGTGCTCGATTCAAAGGACGCCGCGGGCCGCGAGGTCGCCATCCCGCTCACCCAGATCGTCCGCGCCTGGTTTCCGAACCGCCTCGATACCTGGGGTCGTACGCAGCTCTTCGCCTCGCGCTTGGGCGAGTTCATCTTCGATGAGCCTCGCGAGGCCAATACGGAAGGCGGCCTGATGCCCGCCATCTTCGGCACGCTCGTGATGACCGTCTTCATGAGCCTGCTGGTCACGCCCTTCGGCGTCATCACCGCCATCTATCTTCGTGAATACGCCCAGAATGGTCCCATTCTGCGCGTCGTGCGCATCAGCGTGAACAACCTCGCGGGGGTCCCGTCCATCGTCTTCGGCGTCTTCGGCCTCGGCTTCTTCGTCTACGTCCTCGGTGGTTCGATCGACCAGCTTTTCTTCTCGGACCAACTGAAGTATAATAACAACACCCCGGTCTTCGGCACGGGCGGCCTGCTCTGGTGCTCGCTCACGCTTGCTCTCATGACCCTTCCGGTCGTCATCGTCGCCACGGAAGAAGCGCTCTCGGCCGTCCCGCGCGGCATGCGCGAGGCCTCTCTGGCCACCGGCGCCTCGAAGTGGCAGACGATCCGGGACATCCTGCTCCCGGCTTCCGCTCCGGGTATCCTGACCGGCGTCATTCTCGCCATGGCCCGTGGGGCCGGGGAGGTGGCTCCGCTCATGCTGGTCGGCGTCGTGAAGCTCGCCCCGACGCTGCCTTTCGACGGTAACGCGCCTTTCCTGCATTTGGACCGGAAGTTCATGCACCTTGGCTTCCATGTGTATGACCTCGGGTTCCAGTCGCCGGACTCAGATGCCGCCCGCCCGATGGTCTTTGCGACCACGCTGCTGCTCATCGTCCTGATCGTCTGCCTGAATCTGGGCGCGATAACGATTCGTAACCGCCTTCGCGCTCGCTTCAAGGGCGCCTCCTTCTAAAAACAAACTACCTCATGCCCCAAATCATGAACCCTCCGTCCTCCTCTCGCATCAAGGTCCGCCCCGCCACTGAACGTGAAGGGCGCAAGGACTATATCACCATCAAGGATTACGGCTTCTGGTATGGCCAGAAGAAGGCCCTCGACGCCATCTCCCTCGACATCCCGGAGCGTCAGGTCGTGGCCTTCATCGGTCCGTCTGGTTGCGGCAAGTCCACGCTGCTGCGCAACCTGAACCGTATGAACGACCTCGTCGATGGCATCAGTCACGAAGGGGACATCACCATCAACGGACGGTCGATTTATGACCCTGGCCTAGAGGTCATCTCCCTCCGCCGCCGCGTCGGCATGGTCTTCCAGAAATCCAACCCTTTCCCTAAGTCCGTCTTCGAGAATGTTGTCTACGCACTCCGCGTGGTCGGCGTCCGCGACCGTGCCGTCCTCGAAGAAGCCTGCGAGACCTCGCTCCGTAAGGCCGCGCTCTGGGACGAAGTGAAGGACCGCCTCGACGACAGCGCCCTCGGCCTGTCCGGCGGCCAGATGCAGCGTCTGTGCATTGCCCGCGCCATCGCCAATCGCCCGGAGATCCTGCTGATGGACGAGCCTTGCTCGGCCCTCGACCCGATCGCCACCGGCAAGATCGAGGAACTCATCCACGAACTCAAGGAGCAGTTCACGATCGTGATCGTGACCCACTCCATGCAGCAGGCCGCCCGTGTGTCGGATCGCACGGCCTTCTTCTACCTCGGCAAGCAGATCGAATACGATACTACCGAGAAGATCTTCATGAACCCGTCCCAGGCTCAGACCGAGGCCTACATCTCGGGCCGTTTCGGTTGATCCTTTAAACACAAAATACCATGCAACGCTTCTTCCACGACGAACTCCGCCAGCTCCGGGATGACCTCATCCTGATGGGTGAGCGTTCGCTCGACATGTCCCGCCTGGTGCTCCGCGCCGTCGAGACCGGCGACGATTCCTTGGCCCTGCAGGTCCGCGGCATGGATGACCGCGTCGATGAGCTCGAGAAGCGCGTCGACCGTGAGATCATGCGCTACCTGACGCTCTTTGGTCCCATGGGCAGCGACGTCCGCCTGCTCCTCGCCGCCCGCGACATCGGCCATGACCTCGAGCGTATCGCCGACGAAGCTTCGGTCATCGCCAAGCGCGCGATGGTCATCTCCGAGCGCGGACCGCTGAAGAACCTCCTGCACGTTCCGGCCGAAGGCATCATCGCCTGTGAAGTCCTGCGCCTCGCGCTCGATAGCTTCATCGAAGGCGACATTGCCAAGGCCCGCCTAGTCCTCGTGCGTGACGCTGAAATCGACGCCCTTAATCGCAAGAATTACGAGGAGCTCTTCGGTAAGGCTGGCGACTCCACCAAGGTATCCGCCTCCCACGTCGAGTTGATCTTTATCTCCAAGGCCCTCGAGCGCATCGGCGATCATTCTAAGAATATCGCCGAACAGGTTATCTTCCTCCTCTCCGGGGAGGACGTCCGTCACGCCCGCTAAGGGCTGGTATCTGGTTGGGATGGCGACGATTGACGCTGGACTGCGTCAATCGTATGCCTTTTCCTACGTTATTGACGTATAGATGAGTTGTTTGCTTCTAATTGCCCGAGTCTTCGCGCTCCCATTGACGATCTTGTTGTGCGACCGGCTGCATTTTTTGAATCTCAGAGGAAACTACTGGGACGTCCTTTGGATCGCCCTCCTGCTCGGTTTCGTCAATATCATCGTCCGCCCCTTGGTGATGGTAATTATCATGCTGGTTTCGCTTCCATTCCTCCTGATTCTTCGCCTGCCGCGTTTGCTGATGCAGGTCTTGGGTAGCTTCGGCCTGATGTTCGTCACAAATGTCATCATGCTTTGGCTGGTCTGCAAGTTGCTAGGCGTTCCGCTGATGTCGCCGTGGCTCGCCTCTTTGGTTATTACCGTGGGCTCGGTCTTCGCTTCCTTTTCCGGTATCGATCATGCCCAGGGCAGATCGTTTCCAGGCGGGCAAGCCAAGCAGCCCAAGGACGACGCCATCGACATCTGAGAGGCGAGCGAGGCTCGCCCGGGGTAGGGGTAGGGGTTGGGGTAGGGGTAGTTTTGAATCATGTCGGCAGGGGCTCGGACGCTGTCGCTTAAGGTGTCAGATTTATCCTGCCCCAACCCCTATCCCGACCCCTACCCCTAATCGGTCAGTCTTGCCAATCCGCTGGGAGTCCTTTGCGTCAGGGCTCTAAGCCATGTCGAATCCCGCTCTCTCCTCCTGGGCCCGCAACGTCGCCCCTTCACCGACCCTCGCCGTCGATGCCAAGGCGAAGGCCCTCAAGGCCGCCGGCAAGGACGTCGTCGGCTTCGGCGTCGGCGAGCCCGACTTCGATACCCCGCAGTTCGTCAAGGACGCCTGCGCGAAGGCCCTGGCCGACGGCCAGACCAAGTATGCCCCCACGCCGGGCATCCCCGCTCTCCGCAAGGCCATCGCCGAAGACTACACCCGTCGCGGCTTCACCGGCATCGCCGACGCCAACGTTGTCGTCTCCCCGGGAGGCAAGATGTCCTGCTACCTCGCCATCCTCGCCACGATCAGCGCCGGCGACGAAGTCATCATCCCGGCCCCGTATTGGGTGAGCTACCCTGAGATGGTGAAGCTCGCCGGCGGCACGCCCGTCGTCGTCAACGCCGAGGACGTCACCGGCTTCAAGATCACCCCGGCCCAGCTGACCTCCGCGCTCACTCCGAAGACGCGCATGGTCATCATCAACAGCCCGTCCAACCCGACCGGCGCCGTCTACTCCCGCGCCGAGCTCGAAGCCCTCGTGGCCATCTGCGTGAAGGCCAACGTCTGGATCATGTCCGACGAGATCTACGAGAACCTCGTCTATGACGGCCAGACCACCTGCAGCCCGGCGACCTTCTCGCCTGAAGCCGCCCGCCTGACCATCACCGTCTCCGGCTACGCCAAGAGCTACTCCATGACCGGCTGGCGCCTCGGTACCCTCGTCGCCTCCGATAAGTCCCTCGCCGCCGCCGTTGCCGACCTACAGAGCCAGATCTCGTCCAACGCCACCACCTTCGCTCAGTTCGGCGCCCTCGCCGTGCACCAGCACCCCGACAAGGCCAAGGCCTCCCTCGCCGAGATGGGCGCCGTCTTCGACAAGCGCCGCCTCAACCTCCTCGCCGGCCTCAACGCCATCCCCGGCCTGACCTGCTACCGCTCGCAGGGCGCCTTCTACCTCTTCCCGAATATCAAGTCGTTCGGCCTGACTTCCACGCAGTTCGCCGACCGCCTGCTCGAAGAAGAGCTCATGGCCGTCGTCCCGGGTTCCGCGTTCGGCTCAGAAGGCTACATCCGCCTCAGCTACGCGACCTCCGACCAGGTCATCGCCCAGGGCCTCGAGCGCCTCGCGCGTTTCTGCGCGAAGCTGAAGAAGT
>CALEEU010000166.1 GCA_937875975.1 uncultured Opitutia bacterium
CTGTCCACGATCATCTCCCTCGGCACGCTCGCGGGGGCGCTCATTCCGGAGTTCACCAAGGTGTTCACCTCGACCGAGAGCCGCCATGTGAAGGAAGTCGTGACGTCGTCCAACCAAGGCGGCGCCTCGCTTAATATTCTCTCCGGCCTCGTCGCAGGCAACTACTCCGCCTTCTGGACCGGGCTCTGCATCCTCGGCCTGATGTTCGGCGCCTACCTGCTTTCGGCCCATCCGGCCGTCGCCGGCCTGATGCCACTGAAATTCGCCTTCGCCGCTCCGATCTTCGCGTTCGGCCTCGTCGCCTTCGGCTTCCTGGGCATGGGGCCCGTCACCATCGCGGTCGACTCCTTCGGCCCGGTGACGGACAACGCCCAGTCGGTCTACGAGCTTTCCCAGATCGAGAAGCAATCGGGTATCGCCACTGAGCTCGAGAGCGAGTTCGGCTTCCGCCCCGACTTCGAAGGAGCGAAGCACCAGCTCGAGAAGGGCGACGGCGCCGGCAACACCTTCAAGGCGACCGCCAAGCCGGTGCTCATCGGCACCGCGGTCGTGGGTGCGACCACGATGGTCTTCGGCATCATCATGATGCTGCAGGAACACTATCAGGCGGTGGACGCGAAGTTCAACGTCCTGGAGAAACTCTCCCTCGTCCACCCCGAGGCCCTCATGGGCCTCCTCATGGGCGGCGCGGTGATCTACTGGTTCACAGGCGCCTCGATGCAGGCCGTCGTCACCGGCGCCTACCGCGCGGTGGTCTACATCAAGGAGAACATGAACCTCAGCGCGACGACAGCGACGACCGAGTCCTCCAAGGAAGTCGTCCGCATCTGCACGCAGTATGCGCAGATGGGCATGACGAACATCTTCATCGTCATCTTCTGCTTCTCCCTATCCCTCGCGCTGTTCGACCCGTTCTTCTTCATCGGCTACCTGGTGGGCATGGCCTTCTTTGGCCTCTTCCAAGCAATCTTCATGGCCAACGCCGGTGGCGCCTGGGATAACGCCAAGAAGATCGTCGAAGTCGACATGAAGGCCAAGGGCACGCCGCTCCACGCGGCCACGGTCGTCGGCGACACGGTCGGCGATCCTTTCAAGGACACCTCGTCGGTCTCCCTCAACCCCGTCATCAAGTTCACGACACTCTTCGGCCTGCTCGCCGTCGAGATCGCGGTGAAGATGCCGGCCGGCCCGAAGCTGCTCCTCGGGAGCGCGATCTTCCTGGTCGCCCTCTTCTTCGTCTATCGGAGCTTCTACGGCATGCGCATCCCGGTGGCGAAAAAAGCCCACTGACCCAGCTGGCCGACGGCCCCCAAGGGCTCCCCGAATGGGGAGCCCTTCTTTTTGCCCGTAAATCGGGGGGTTATATTATTTTTAGAAACCTCCGGCGCCTCGCTGGACAACCCTCGGCGGCTGGGCATAGTAGCGTCCTCGGCCAGTTCTCCGCCCACCCCGGCGTCCCTGTCCGTCCTCCATTCCATTGCTCAACGTTCCAGCCGCGCGCCGTTTCACCACGGACTGCACGGCAGGGATTCCCTCTCTTCTTCTTAAAACCAAACCATGAAACGCCACTCCCCCGCTCCTTCCCGCCCTCGCCCGCTGCTCCGACGTCGCCTCCGTACTCCCTTCCCCGCCATGAAACTCCGCGAACGCCTTGAGGCCCTCGGCGGCGCGGACGAAGGCCTGCCCACGTTCTTCGTGCTGCCGGCTTACGGCGACTGCGTCCGCCTGAGCGGACCGGAGCTCCATGGCGACATCGGCGTGCGCATCGCCGGTGACGACTCGGGGCCAACCGGCGTCGATGGCCGGACGAACGAAGTCACCATCGACTTCCGCGCCGCGGACAAAGCGGTCGTCCAGGCGATCGTGGCCGGCCTTGGGCCGGAGGTGCGCGAGGAAAAAGTCCGCCGGCCGAAGCAGGAGATCCAAGGCCACCGTGTGCCCGGCCACCAACCGAACGTGGGCCACTTCCTCGCCTGGGCGTGCTGCATGCCCAGCATGGAGGATCACGACATCCTCGAGTCGGCCATCGACGCTGGCATGGCCTGCGACTTCGACTGCTTCGAGCACATCCACTCGGCGATGCGCGCCCTAGACTTCATGCGCATGGTGCGGATGGAAGGCGGCCATGGCAGCGCTTGCGCCGGCGACGAAATTCCCCCGCATCTGCGCCACCCGACTCGCCAGGGTCTCACCGGCAAGGCCGCGATGCGCGTGGCCCACCGGGGACGTAAGGTCACGCTGAACGCGACGATCGACACCAAGCCGAATCCAGCGGGCGAGCGCCTGCGGATCCACTACGGCTGGTCGGCTGAACGCGAACGCTACCTGGTCGGCTGGGTCAGCGACCTTGCGCCGAAGGCTCAGTGATCGTCGTGCCGCTGCATCTTCTCGCCCCAGGCGAAAAGGATCATCGAGCCTAAGAATACGCCATGGATGACGGCCTGCCAGAAGATGACCTTCTCGTGAGCCAGGGTGAGCGGCGTCTCGGCGGCGGACGCGGTGATGTCGATGAAGCTCTTGAGCAGGTGGATGGCTGAGATGCTGGCGAGGCTACCCGCGAGTTTCACCTTGAGGGTATTGGCGTTGATGTGGTCGAGCCAGTCGGGGCGGTCGCCGTTCTCGCCGAAGTCGATGCGGGAGACGAAGGTCACGTAGCCGCCGACGACGACCATGTTGACGAGGTTCGCCACCATGGAGATGTCTACCAGCGAGAGGATCCCGAGCATGATCTTGCTCTCGGACGCGGCGGAAAATCCGTGGAGGAGATGCATCAACTCTTCCACGCTCTTCCAGGCGTAGGCGAAGGCCGCGAAGATCAGCGCGACGTAAATCGGCGCCTGCACCCAGCGGCTGGCGAAGATGAAATATTCCAGCCCGTGCTCGAGCTTCTTCAAGATGCCTTCGTCCTGCGAGTCTTTGGCCATGCCGGGAGACTTACCGAATCCCGAGCATCGTCAAGCCGACGAAATGCCGGGCGGATAGAAGATAATATAAGGCAGATGTAGGATGGACGATGGAAGATACGATGCACCAGGTCCCGGCGGATAATCCATGCACACACGCTCGTCTGGCCAACTGGCCAACCGTTCAACCGATCAACTGATGCTCAGACTCCCGCGCTCGCCGCGGCCTCGCCGAGCGGGTCGGCGTTCGGCTCGCGCAGGTAGGCGTCGGCCTTGGCGGAGACGATCACGCCATAGTTAATGGTGCCCAGCCAGCCCGACATAATGATGCCGACGCTGCCGGCGTGATAGAAGCCGCCGACCTGCTCAGGCAGGGCCATCGAGACCTTGAGGCCTTCGAACTTCGTGCCGAACGACGTACCGGCCACGTGGCGCACGTAGCGGTTCACCGTACGCGGCGTGGCGGCCTCGGCGTGGTCGACCTTGGAACGGATGTCCGGGATGAACTTCTCGAGGCCCTTAAAGGATTCCTCGATGACGCGCGCCTTGTTCGCGGCGTAGTCGGCTTCGGAGAGATGCGCCCAGTCGTCCCACTTCTGGTTGACCGACGTCACAATCGCGTAACGAGGCTTCTTGGTATGCGGACGAGTGTCCGGATAATAAACCGAGTAGGTGCGTGACGTGGTGTGGAAGTCGACGAGCTCGTGGCTGGAGAACGGCTTGGCCTCGGAGGTGAACACGAGGTCTCCGATATGCGGGATGGTCTCGCCTTCGCGCACGCCCATGTAGACCTGGCAGGAGGAGGTGTTCACGCGGACCTTGCGGGCTTCTTCGAGGAACGGCGCCTCGAAGGCGTCTTCGCCACCCATCTTCAGGACGGTGTCCTTGATGTTGGCGTTGGAAACCACGGTGGCGCAGGCGACCTCGGCTTCTTCGCCGAGACGCGTGCCACGGAGCTTCACGCCCACGACGCGACGTCGGCCAGAGGCGTCCTTCTCGACGAGGACCTTCTCGACGAGCACGTTGCGGCGGATGTCGACGCCGTTGGCCTTCATCTCGGCGGTCATGAGGTTGATCATCGTATCCGTGCCACCTTGGAAGATGAACACGCCCTTCGACATGAAGTTCGAGAAGACGATGCCGAAGGTGATCGCGGGGTCGTCGAGCGTGGAGCCGTTGGCGTAGGCGATGGGCTCGAGGAGGAGGCGCTGGACGTCGGGGCGGCCGGGGAAGAACTGCTCGAACAGCTGGCGCGTGGTGCGCGGGTCGTTGTCGTAGTAGTTCATCTCGCGGAGGTGCGCGAAGAAGGCTTCGACGGTCTCGGCGGAAAGCTTGAACTGCTCGATCAGGATGCGCGTGAAGTCGGCACGGTCGAAGGTCGTGCGGACGTCGAAGTCGGGATTGATGAAGCGGACGTCGCTTAGCTGATGGATGCGGTCCGAGATCTCCTTGGTCCAGTAACGGCGCGTGGACTTGATCATCCCGTGCGGGAAGCCGTGCAGGGAGATATCGAAGACGTGGCCGCCGGCGCGCTTAAAGAAGGTGGCGAGGCCACCGAGCTGGTAATGGTGCTCGAGGAGGAGCACCTTACGCCCGAATTTCGCCAAGTTGTTCGCCGCGGTCATCCCGCCGAGGCCGGCGCCGATGACAACGGCGTCATAGCGAGGGAGGAGGTTGTCGAACGGCGAAGGCATTGCGAAGGAAGATGAAGTAGGACGAAGCAAGGGTTAAGGGGAAGTCGAAAGCGGTCAAACCGCCCTGTCACCTACTTCCCAGCTACGCCCAGCGACCATCCGGCCCGCCCCTTGGTCAGGCGTACCTTACGGCCGAAGAGCTTCGACAGCACGGAGGGCTTCAGGACGTCGGCCATCCGGCCGGCGGCGAGGGCGGCCCCGTTTCGCAGCAGGAGCGCGTGCGTGAAGGTCGGCAGAATCTCCTCCACGTGGTGCGTGACGAACACGATGGCCAGGCCGGGCTTGAGCTTAGGCAGTCGCTTCACCAAAGAGAGAAACTCGGCGCGCGCGATGGGGTCGAGACCGGCGCAGGATTCGTCGAGGATCAGCAGCGCGGGGTCCGAAGCCAGAGCACGCGCGATGAGCACGCGCTGGCGTTCGCCCTGCGAGAGATGACCCCACGGGCGAGCCGCGAGTCCGCCGACCTTGAGCAGACGCAGCAGACGACGCGCGAGCGCGCGCGTCGCGGGTTTAGGACGGCGCCAGAGATTGATGAGTCCGTCGACACCGCCGGCCACAACGGACAACGCGGGCTCGGAAGGCTGGATCATCGCCGCGACGGAAGGGCCGACGAGTCCGATGCGACGACGCAGTTCGCGCCAGTCGCTACGACCGAACGTTTCGCCAAGGACCGAAAGCGAACCGGAAGTCGGCGCGAAATATCCCGTGAGCGCGGCGAGGAGCGAAGACTTACCTGAGCCGTTCGGCCCGAGGATCACCCAATGCTGGCCCGGCTCCACGCGCCAATCCAAGCCGCGGAGGATGACCTTGTCTTCGCGCGCGATCCGCAAGCGGGAGACTTCGAGTACGGGGACTGGGGCGACGGAACGAGGCACGGCATAAGGCTATGAAGCAAGCGGAGGCCGCTTCCAAGCCGCAACCACGCTTGCCCTCGGAGCGGTTCGTGGCTACCCCTTCGTCATGCGACGGTACCCCGCCCTGCTCCTTGTCCTGCTCTCCGCTGTCGTAGGCGCCGCCGAACCGGCGACCCCTGCGTCGCGGACGACCCCCGAGGGCCTCGTCGTCAAGGAAGGCGTCGAGACGCGCATTGCTTGCGACCACAATGGCGGTTACTCGAAATATTCCGGCGTCTATCACTACCGCGTCGTGCTGCCGAAGGGCTATCACGGTGACGCGAGTAAGAGCTGGCCCGCGATCTTCGTCGCCTCGCCCGGCGGCAACGCGTCGATGGGTAACATGGCCGACTGGATCAAGAAGCACGGCTACATCGCCATCCTCCTCGACGAATCCAAGAACGGCCCGTGGGACCCCAGCGTCGGCAATTTCCTCGCCGCCAACCAGGACGCCGAGAAACGCTTCCGCATCGCCGCTGGCCGCAAGGTCTGCACCGGCTTTTCCGGAGGCGCACGCGCGAGCTCGGTCTTCGCCAGCATCGGCGATGGTTTCGGCGGGGTGGTCTTACAAGGCGCCGGCGCCGGCCAACTCGACAACGGCATCCAAGGCCTGCGCGGCGTACAGATTTCCGCGGTCGCCCTGACCATGGGCACCAAGGACAGCAACCGCGGCGAGATCAAGCAGCTGCGCGAGACGCAGGGAGATCGCCTGCAGGTCTTCGAGTTCGAAGGCGGCCACCAATGGGCCCCCAAGGCCGTCGTCGAGAAGGCTCTCGATTACGTCCACGCCAAGCTGCCGAAGTAAGCGGTCGGTCTTGCCATCCCTAGGTGGCGCGGGCATCAAGAGCGCAACCCCATGCGCACCGTCCTCGCCTGCCTGTCCCTCGGCCTCGTCGCCTCTTTCGTCGACGCAGCCCCCGTGAAGTTCAACGACCCGAAGCCGCAGGCCTACCACCTCACGGTGCGCGCCAGCGAGGTCGACCCGGCCGCGAAGGCGTATCCGGAGATCGAGTTCCACCTGGACAGCAAGGGCAAGCCGGCCGACGTGCAGACGGCCGACGTCGACACGCGCGTCGCCCCGCGCGGGCAGCTCGTGGTCTGGCTGATGGGCCATAACCCCGTCATCGCCGACAAGGTCAACGGCTACGGCTACCACCACATCAGCGTGCACTACGCCCGCGGCTGGTTCGGCAAGCTCAACACCGTGCCCGCCGACACGCAGCACCTCGGCAACATCCGCCTCGAAGCCACCGCAGGCGTCGACGCTTCGAAGTCGGTAGAGATCGCCGAAGCCGATTCTGCCAAGGGCCGTGCCACGCGCATGGTGCAGTGGCTGGTCAAGAAGCACCCGCAGGGCCGCTGGGAACAGTTCCTCACCGCCGGCGGCAAGGAACTCGACTGGACCAAGGTCGTCGTCGGCGGCTCCTCGCACGGCGCCACTTCCTCCGCGCGCTTCGCGATGCACCAGCAGGTCGCGCGCGTGATCATGTTCTGCGGCCCGCGCGACAACACCGAAGACTGGCAGGCTGGTCCGTCGGCGACGCCGCTCAACCGCTTCTTCGGCTACACCCACGTCCTCGACAGCGGCTGGACCGGCGACCATTACCAGCGCTCGTGGCTGATGCTGCGCCTCAACGCCTACGGACCGATCGTGAACGCCGAAACGGAGAAAGCTCCCTATGGTCATTCGCGCCGCCTCATCGCCGACGCTCCGATGAAGGGCGACGAAAAGAAGCAGGCCGGCGCCGCGCACGGCTACGTGACCCCGAGCAAAGGCTCGCCCAAGGACGCGCAAGGACGCCATCTCCAGGAAGACGTGTGGAAGTATCTGTTCACCTCCGATGTCGAGAAAGTCGGCAAGCCGGTCCCCGCGGAAGCCGGCGTGAAGATGGACCAGCGCTCCGAGGCCAAGCCGAAGAAGAAGTAAGCGGTCGCAGGGACGGCTTGCCCTCGGCGGGCTTTCGGCTGTTGGATGACCGTGATCACCGTGGCCATCCGCATCGACCTAGTCACCCTCTTCCCGGCCATGGCCGACGGCTTCCTCCAGGAGTCGGTCATCGGGAAGGCCATCGATAAGGGTCTGATCGCCTTCAAGGCCCACGACCTTCGCGCCTACTCCAAGGACAAGCACCGCAAGGTGGACGACATGCCCTACGGCGGCGGCCCCGGCATGCTCATGAGCTGCCAACCCCTCTTCGACGCCGTCGACGCCTTGGCCACCCCGGACTGCGAAGTGATCTATCTTTGCCCCGACGGTGAACAATTGACCAATAAGCTGGCCAAGGAGCTCGCCCAAAAGAGCCATTTGATCCTCATTTCGGGACATTATGAGGGTATCGACCAGCGCTTCCGGGATAAGAAGGTCACCCGGGAGGTCTCGATCGGCGATTATGTGCTCACTAATGGCACTTTACCCGCCTGCGTCCTGGTCGATTGCCTCGGCCGGCAGCTCCCTGGGGTACTCGGGGAGGAAAACTCCTTGACGGGGGATAGTTACAACGGCAAGTTGCTCGCCTTTCCGCAGTTCACCCGACCCGCTGTTTACGATGGTCTCGAGGTGCCCCCCGTCCTCCTAGGAGGAAATCACGCCGAAATCGAAAAATGGCGTCGGGAAAGGCAAATAGAGAAGACAAAGCAACGCAGACCGGACCTGATGAAAGACCAAGAACACCAGCCATGAGCAACCATCCCCTCATTCAATTTGCCACCCAGCCCCAGCTGAAGACCGCCCGCGGCGACCATGCTTTCAAGGTCGGCGACGGCGTCAAAGTCTCCACCAAGGTCCGCGAAGGCGACAAAGAGCGCACTCAGCTCTTCGCCGGCATCGTCATCCAGCGTAAGGGCGGCGGCATCCACGAAACCTTCACCGTTCGCCGTGTCTCCTTCGGCGAAGGCGTCGAGCGTACCTTCCCGGTCCACTCCCCGAACATCGAGAAGATCGAAGTCGAACGCGTCTCGCAGGTCATGCGCGCCCGCCTCTTCTACCTCCGCGATCGCCAGGGCAAGTCGGCTACCAAGGTCAAAGAAAAGCGCTTCGACCCCACCGAGCACGCCGCCGCTGCAGCCGCGGCCGCCGCTGCCAAGTAAGCCTCCCAAGGCTTCCCCGAAATCCCGCCCCATGGCGGGGTTTTTTGTGCCTGAATTTGAGGCCAAACCGGAAGCCGGCCGAAAAGGCCGCCTGCCCCCCTATACGCAAGATACAGGCTAACCCACTTATTAACAGTGGCTTGTTATGTGTGTTTTGACGAAGGGTCCGGCAGGTGTGGGATATTTTTTACCAAAACCTTCTGGGGAAGGCTTGACTCTCCCCCTCCCTCCTGCGTTTTTGCACATCCGTCTTTTGAGAACCCTCCCAGGACGATAACCAGACCACCTTCTCCAAACCCAATGCTACGCATCCGCCTCCAACGCTTCGGTACGAAAAACGAGCCGACCTATCGCCTCGTCGTCGCCGAACAAGCCATCCGCCGTGACGGCCGTTTCGTCGAAGTCCTCGGCAACTACAATCCCCGCGCCCGTGGTAAGACCCCGGGTCTGGTGATCAACGTCGAGCGCGTCGACCATTGGGTCAAGCTCGGCGCCCAGCCGTCCGACACCGCGAAGTCGCTCGTGAAGCGAGCCCGCGCCGAGTCGGCCGCTGTGGCCAAGGCTTAAGTATATTTACACGGCGGAAACGCCCACCCTGACGATGCTTCACCCCGCCACCCGGCGGGGTGATTCATTTACTGAGGTCGCCGAAGGGCCGGAGCTCAGTTGAGCTTATTCCAACCACCCTTGCCGTCCTTCTCCAATTTCTGGAATCCGGCCTGGCTGAGCCGCTTGTCACTCAAGCCCTGCTTCATGGCGCCCTCGCCGTACTTGGTCGTGAGCGTGGGCGATTCGAGGACGCGGCGGCACGGCTCCTTCGTCACGGGGTGATGCGTGAAATCGGGCGCCTCCGTCGGCAGGTCGACTTCGAACTCATCCCCTTCGGCTCCGTCGGGCTTGATCACGATGTAACGGCGGATCGTCATGGCCTACTTGCGGGAAGACCGCGGGTCAAAGGCGTCGCGCAGGCCGTCACCGAGGAAGTTCAAGGAAAGCAGCGTGAGTGCGAAGACGATTGAAGGAGAGATGAGCAGCCAAGGGCACTCCTCCATGATGTCGGCCCCCTCCTTGATCATCAGACCCCAAGAGGTCATCGGAGCCTTCACGCCGAGCCCCAAGAAGCTGACGAAGGCCTCGAGGAGCATGACTCCAGGCACGGTCAGGGTCGCGCACACGGCGATCGTGCCGGCGAGGTTGGGCAGGTAATGCCGGCGGAAAATGCCCCAGCGCGTCTGTCCGAGCGATTCAGCGGCCTGCACGAACTGCGAACTCTTCATCTCACGGGTCTGGTTCCGGATGATACGCGCCATGGTCAGCCAGGAGACGCCACCGACGGCCAGGAAGATCATCGGCATGTTCTGGCCGAAGACGACCGTGCACAGGATGACGATGAGCGTCAGCGGCAAGGTGCTCACGATGTCCACGAAGCGCATCATGGCGTCCTCCGCCCGGCCGCCGACTTCCGCCGCGAGCACGCCGTAACAGATCCCCACGGCCAGCGCGACGGCGGTGGCGATGAGGCCGACGAAGAGCGAAATCATGCCGCCTTGCAGCAGACGTGAAAGGACGTCGCGACCAAGGAGATCCGTCCCGAGCCAATGCGCGAAGGAAGGCGCCGCCGCGCTGTGCGCGAGGTCCTGCGCCATGTACGGATACGGCGAGATCCAGGGCGACAAGAAGCAGACGGCGGTCACGGCGATGAGGAACCAGCCCGACCAGACCGCGGCGCGATCACGCCGGAAACGCTGCCAGCCGCTTTCGGAAGCAAGGGACTCGACGACGGGCGCGCTCATCGGCTCCGGGCCACCTTGGGGTTCAGCGCGGCGTTGGCTAGGTCGGCCGCGAGGTTAAGGAAGAGCAGCGCCGCTGCATAGACGATCGTCGTGCCGAGGATCAGCATGACGTCGCGGTTGATGATGGCGGTGACGAAGAGACGGCCCATGCCCGGGACGTCGAAGAGTGATTCGATGACGAAGGAGCCCGAGACTAGGCCGGCGGCGGCGGGGCCGAGATAGGTGACGACCGGCAGGAGCGCGTTCCGCAGCGCGTGCACGAACCAGACGCGCAGTGGCGGCACGCCCTTGGCGCGCGCAGTGCGCACGTAATCCAGCGAGCGCACTTCCATCAATGATCCGCGCGTCAATCGCGCGAGCGGCGCGGCGGTGATGAGCCCGAGCGTACAGGCGGGCAGCACGAAGTGGATTGCCGAGCCCCAGCCGCAGGGCGGCAACCAACCCAAGCCCAGCGAGAAGATCAAAGCGAGGATCGGGCCGAGCACGAACGACGGCACGCAGATGCCCACGAGCGTGAAGCCCATCGGGACGCGATCGAGCCAGCTATTTGGCCGCGACGCGGCGAGCACGCCGACCGGCACACCGATGAGCACGGCGAGCAGTAAAGAGACCAGGCCGAGCGAAGTAGAGACGCCGATGCGCGAGCCGATGACTTCGCGCACGGACCAGCCGGGATATTTGATCGACGGACCAAGATCACCTTGAGCGAGATTGACGACGTAGTTGCCGAGCTGGATGGGGAGCGGCTGATCGAGGCCGTAATACTTCTCGAGGCGCGCCTTCACTTCAGCCGGCAGCGGGCGATCCTTGTCGAAAGGTCCGCCAGGCACCGCATGCGCCAGAAAGAAGGTAGCGGCCACCACGATAAGCAGGACCGGCACCATCTCCAGCAGGCGACGCAGGACGTAAGCCATCAGGGATTCGCCTCGGCGGCCTTAACGCGCTTCTCCAGCTCTTCGGTCGTCGGCGGGGGCGGCAGACCGGGCGCGCCCTTAGTTGTCCAACCCATCTTAATCGCCATCGCCTCGTATTCCTTCGGACTCAGCGTACCGCGGGCGCGCAGGCGATCCTTGCGCTCATCGGTATCATCCAGGAGTCGGTCCTGCTGAGCCGTGGCGGTGCTCTTCGCATCAGGGATCGAGCAACCTGCACCGAGCAGCGCGCAGGCGAGCAAAAGAGCGCGGGGCAGTGACTTCATGACGTTGTTTCTATTCCGCGAGATGGTGCGGGCTCAAGCGCGTACAGGCGGCCGGGCCCGCGAACCGATGGCGACGGCGTGCGACCTGATCGTAGAGGAAGTCGCGCATCCAACCCGGGCAGAGGCAAGCCCCCCAAGCCAGCAAACGCCAAACCCCGCCGAGTGACCGTAAAAGCACGAGGACCGCGGCCGAGCGAACCAACCGCCGGGACCCGTCCCAGACGACCAGCGTGCCTTGATCGCCGCCTGGTGGCTCGCCGGCAATGCGGGCGACCTCACCCTGGTTCGTCGCGAAGACCATGGCACCGGCAGCGTCACGGCAGGCCAGCCAAGCCGCGGTGCCATTGCACAAGGCGCAGGAGCCATCGATGAGCACGACAAGGGGCGCTTTCCGCATGGCTTGACCCTAAGCGAGGCCCGGCAGGTGTGAAGGGGCAAAAAAGGCCCCGATGTGCTCGGAGAAAGGCCCATTAAGTCCAGCGAAAGCGCTTGTCATGAGCCGACGGCACTGCCAAGTTGCCCATCCTGTTGGCCGGAAGGGTATCCAAGTGGCTAAAGGTCGCGGACTGTAAATCCGTTCAGCTTCGCTGTTCGTGGGTTCGAATCCCACCCCTTCCACCAGCAGGACTCATGAGGCCCCTCAAAAAGGGGCCTCTCCATGCCCGGAATCCTCAAATCCGCGTTGACTCCGAGGGCCGCCCACGGCTTCCCTACTAACTCACATGGCCAACATCAAAGCTAACAAGAAGAGCATCCGCCAGACCAACCGTCGCGCTGAGCACAACAAGATCGTCCGCACCCGTCTTAAGTCCCTCGTCAAGGGCCTGACCGGTGACAACGTCGCTGCTACCGCCTCCCAGGTCGCTTCCGCCGCCGACAAGGCCGCGAAGACCGGCGTGATCCATCGCAACAAGGCGAACCGCATCAAGGCTCGCCTCGCGAAGAAGCTCGCTGCCGCCAAGAAGTAATGCCGGCTGGCCCCTTCACCAACCCCGTCGCCTAGGCGCCGGGGTTTTTTTGTCCCCGGAAATGTCCGACCTGCCCCCAGCCTCCATCGGTTTCGCCGCCGGCCTGCTCGGCGAGGAAGCCCATCGCATGGCCGTGTTGGCCTATGGCCCGGGCTGGGTCGCGCTCGATAAGCCCAGCGGCGTCGCCCTGGAAGAACACCCTTGGCAGAAAGGCGCGCCGACCCTGCTCGGCCAGCTGCGCGTGCAGCTCGAAGCCGGCAAGCCGGAGATGGTCCGCCTCGGCCTCGCCGAACCCGCCGCCGTTTTCGGCCCTGAACCTGAATCCGCCGGCATCGCCATCATCGCCGACCGCGCCACCGCGATGGCCGACTGGCGCGAAGCCCTCGGCTCCGGCGCCTTCCGCTTCGAATTCGAATTCATCGCGCGCACGGAAGATGCCCCCGAAGACGCTGGCATCTGCGACCTACCCGTGGGCATGGACGACTCGCAAGAACGCGCGTTCGTATCGCACCGTAATGGCAAGCACTCCCAGACCCGCTTCGAGCCCGGTCGCGCCTGCGGCCGCTGGCGCATCTGGACCGCGCACACGCCCTTCCCTCGCCGCGATCAAGTTCGCATCCACGCCACCGAATGCGGCATCCGCATCGCCGGCGAACTCAAGTACGGCCGCTCCGGCCGCGTGACGCTGACCGACACGACGCCGAAGGGCCGCCTGAACAAAGGCGAAGACAAGCCGCTGCACCGCGGCCTGCTGCTGCGTATCGCGCGCGTCACCGGCAAAGTCGCCGGCAAGGAATTCGAGGTCGTCGCACCCCGGCCCGACGACTTCGCGACGGTGGTGAAGCGTCTGTCGAAGGGAATCTGATCAGCTTCCCGACGGAAACCGCAGCGTGAAACGATCCGTCGTGCGCGCATAACCGTCCGGGCTATTGAGCCGGCCGATCGGCGCATAATGGGCATAGTCCACCTTCCAAGTCGCGGGGTCAGCGACGCCGGCGCGCACATGGGCGAGCAAGATTTCCACGACGACGAGTCGGTTCTCGCCGTACTTACGAATGTCCAGCAGGCGGCACTCCAGCGCCACGGGACATTCGACGAGCCGTGGCACGCGCACACGCTCAGACGGCGCGAGCGTGAAGCCGGCGCGCGGCACCTCGCTCACGCCAGGCGGCAAAGAGCGGGCACACTCGACCATCTTCGTCGCGACGGCCTCGTCGCAGAGATGAATGACGCATTCGGCATTAGCCGTCAGGTTGGCGGCGGTATCCTTGAGGGTGCCATCATCGCGATCGGCCGGAGCGAATACGGCGATGGCCGGCTCGGTGCCCATGACGTTGAAGAACGAGAACGGCGCGGCGTTGACGACGCCAGCAGCGTCAACCGTCGTGACGAGCGCGATGGGTCGCGGGACGACCAGTCCAGCGAGCAGCTTGTACGCCAGGTCGCCCGGATGGGCGGCGACGTCAAAGCGCACGCTCATGCGCCGGCGGGCGGATCCTCGCCGCCGTGCGAGACGATGGCCTCACGGACCAGGCGATCATGCCGGTACGACATGATGATATAAATGCCCACGCCGACGCAGATGCAGGAGTCGGCCACGTTGAAGGCCGGGAAGCGGTAAAACGGCAGGTGCACGTCGATGAAGTCGATGACGTGGTCGCCGAACAGGCGGTCGCGGACGTTACCCAAGGTGCCGCCGACGAAGAGGCCAAAGGCCAGCTGTCCGCCCTGCAGTTCGCGCAGGAGCTGCTTCCGCCAGCGCCAAACGAGCGCGAGCACCGCAAGGGCGAGGAGGATGAGGAACGGGCGGACATCGTGCTCGGCGCCGAGACCCCAGGCGGCGCCCTTGTTACCCACATGCACGATCCAGAGGCGGTCGAAGATCATGATCGGCGGGCGGGCCGGATCGTTGGCGAAGTAGGTTCCGAACGGGATATGCCGCACCACGAGCAGCTTGGTCGCGACGTCCACGACGATCGCCACCAAGCACACCGCCCAGAAGGACAGATAAGGGCGGATGCGGGACAGCATGAACCTCAGGCCGCTCAGGAGTCGCTGGGCTCGTCTTCATTACCCCCGCCACCGGTGCCGAAGCCGACTTCGTCACCGATTTCACCGAGGGGATTGCCGCCGCGGCGACGATGCGCGCGACGGTTGCGCTCGAGCTCCTTCTGGCCTTCGAGGGAATAACGGGTGAAGGGAACGGCGATCAGGCGGGCCGCGGGGATCGCCTTGTTGGTGATTTCGCACGTGCCGTAGGAACCCTTCTTCATGCGTTCGATGGCATCAGCGATCTCCTTCAAGGCTTCCTGCTCGTTCGAAATGAGCGAGAGGGCGAAATCGCGATCGGCGGTGTCGGTACCCGCATCAGCGAGGTGCTGCGAGTAGCCGGAAAGGTCGCCGGCATCGTCCTTGCCCGACTTCTTGAGAGCTGACTCGGAGTGGAAGGCGAGGCCCTTGTGCAGCGCATCGCGCATGTCGACCAGGAGGCGGTAATAGCGGCGGAACTTCTCGGGGACCTGCTTGGATTCGTCGACAAAACCTTCACCCTTACGGAAGGGGTTCGAGCCGCCGAGAAGGTCGGAGATGGAAGCAGTGGCGATATTGTTCGAACGGTTACCCTGCGAGCGGGCGGCGGCGGCAGCCTTCTCGCGCGCCTTACGCTCTTCGTCCGGCACCCAGACATTGAGCTTGGACTTGGACTTGTTACGTTTCTCGAGGTAGCTCTTGAGGTCGTTGATCGTGTAGAACTGCAGCTTCTGGCGCGGCGCCACGACGAGGGCGTCACCTTGGTGGTGCTCGTCACGATGCTTATTCAGCAGCCCTTTCTGGACGGCGTGATCGACCTTGGGAGCCTTCGGAGCCTTCGCGGCCTTGGCACCTTTGGCGGGAGCGGACGCTGCGCCCTTTACGTTCTTCGCGGGAACGACGGGGACAGACTTGGCGCCCTTACCCTTGGCAACGGGAGCCGCGATAACCTTGACGGCCTTGGCGGCCTTGACCGGGGCGGCCGGCTTGCCTTTCGCGGGAGCCACCTTGGCGACCGGCTTAGGGGCGGGCTTGGCCGCAGGCTTCGCCTTGGCCTTAGGGGCGGGCACGGGCTTCTTGGCGGACTTCTTGGAATCGTTTTTCTTGGGCATCGGAAAGGAGGGTTAGAGTTGCGGGTACTTAGAAAGGAGAGCTTCGCGGCACCGAGGAGATACCATACCAAATCTACCGGCTTCCACAAGTGCGGGGACCCATCGCCATGAGCGGGGGCAGCGGACGCCTTCGGCCTTATCGACAGCGAAGGCCAAGGCGGCTCCGGCCTGCGGCTGGAGCTGGACCGAGGAGATAATCCAAAGCTCGGTCAGGAGGGCCTGATGGGCGGCCAGCAGGGCGAAATCAGCGTCCGCAGGGTCGCCGGTCACGATGACCGAGGCTTCCAGGGACTGCCCGATCTTCTTTTCTTGGCGGAGAGCCTCTAGGGGCACGTTGACCTGGGCGGCCAAGGCTTGGATGCGGGCGACGGCGGCATGGGCAGCCAGGCCGGTGGCGTCCTCCCAGCGGACGTCGAGCGCGGGCCAGTCCTGCAGGTGGACGTTGGCAGCGTCGGTGTACTCAGACTTCGCGTTCAGGTGCGACCAAGCTTCATCCGCGGTGAACGGCACGAAAGGAGCGATGAGCTTCAGGTAGGTGCGCAGGACGATATCGATCGCGGTCTGGGTCGAGCGACGCATCGGGTCGTCGGGCGCGGTGGTGTAGAGCCGGTCCTTCACCACGTTATGGTAGGTGGCGGAGAGTATGCCGGTAGTGAAGCCGGCGAGCGCGGACGCGGCGCGGTGGAACTCGTTGCGCTCACAGGCGTCGGTGACCTCACGGACGAGCTTGGCGGTCTCGACGAGCACCCAGCGGTCGATGGCGGTCATCTTCTCCACCGGCACGGCGTGCTTCGCAGCATCGAAGTCGAAAAGATTTCCCAGCTGATAGCGCAGCGAGTTGCGCATGCTACGATACTGGTTGGAGATCGTCTCGAAGATCGCGTCAGAGAGCGGGATGTCGCTCTGGTAGTTCTCCGAGGCGACCCAGAGGCGCACGATGTCGGCGCCATGCTTCTTCACGTAGTCGTCGGCGGTCTGTGGCTTGCCGTCCGACTTCGAGATCTTCTGGCGCTTCTCGTTCACCACGAAGCCGTGGGTGAGGACAGCGCGGTAGGGCGCGGCGCCCTTGACGGCGATAGCGGTCCAGAGCGAGGACTGGAACCAGCCACGGTGCTGGTCGGAGCCTTCGAGATAGAGGTCGGCCGGCCAGTGCAGGTCCTTGTGCTTGGCGCAGACGGCGAGGTGGCTCGATCCGGAATCAATCCACACATCGAGCGTATCGGTGCCCTTGCGGAGATCCTTAGGCCAAGAGGCCGGAACGGGCGCGCCGGCGAGGACTTCCTCGACGGACGAGGCCCACCACCAATCACCACCGCGGGTGGCGACCTGCTGGGCGACGTGACGCACGACGGCGCCATCCAGATAAGATTCGCCCTTCGACGGGGAATAGAACGCCGGGATGGGCACACCCCAGGCGCGCTGACGCGAGATGCACCAATCCGGACGGCCTTCGAGCGCGGCACGGATACGATTTTCCCCGGAGGCGGGAATCCACTTCACGTCGGCGACGGCGGCGAGGGCCTGCTTGCGCAGATCGCCGCGATCGAGACCGACGAACCACTGGTCGAGCGCGCGGAAGACGACGGGGGTCTTGGAGCGCCAGCAATGCGGATAAGAATGCTCGAAGCTCTGCGCCTTGAGCAGAGCGCCCTTGGACTTGAGCAGTTCGAGCACCGCGATGTTCGCCGGATTCTTGCCGTCGGTCTCGAGGACGGTGATGCCCACGAGCGAGGCCGGGACCTTGCCGTCGTCGGCGTAGGTGCCGTCGTCGCGCACCGGGCAATAAGGCTCCATGCCGTACTTGTTGCCGGTCTGATAATCTTCGAGGCCGTGGCCGGGCGCGGTATGCACGCAGCCGGTGCCGGCGTCCGTCGTGACGTAGTCGGCGAGCACGATGGGGGAGGCGCGGTCGATGAAAGGGTGCTGCGGCTGCAGGCCTTCGAGCGCGCGGCCCTTGACCTTGAATCCGTCGGTGGCGCCTTCAAGCGCGCAAGCGGCGACAAAGGCTTCGCGGAGCGCGGAGGCCACCAGGAACGAACGTTCGCCATGACGGACCTCGACGTATTCGAGTTCCGGATGCACGGCGATGGCGAGGTTAGCCGGCAAGGTCCACGGCGTGGTGGTCCAGATGACGACGGAAAGCGGGTGCGCGGGCGCGAGCTGCTTGGCAGCGGGATCAGCGACCGGGAACGCGACCCAGACGGAATGCGAACGCTTGTCCTTATATTCGATCTCGGCCTCGGCGAGCGCGGTCTGGCAGGGGATGGACCAGTACACCGGCTTCTTCGAACGGTAGACGAGGCCCTTCTCGACGAAGCAAGCGAAGCCCTTGAGGATCTCGGCTTCGTACGCGGGATCCATCGTGCGGTATTCGGACTGCCAGTCGGCGAGGATGCCGAGGCGCTTGAACTGGCCACGTTGCTTCTCGATGTAAGCGGCGGAGAACTCGGCGCAGGCCTTGCGAACGCCCAGGGCGTCAAGCGACTGCTTCTTAGCCTGCAGCTCCTTCATCACCTTGTGCTCGATCGGGAGACCGTGACAATCCCAGCCCGGGACGTAAGGCGTCCGGAAGCCGCGCATGGACTTATAACGGAGGATGGAGTCCTTGAGCAGTTTATTGAGGGCGGTGCCGATGTGCACATCGCCGTTGGTGAAAGGCGGGCCGTCATGGAGCACGAAGGCCGGCTTGCCGGCGGCGCGGGCCTGGATCTGCCCGTAGAGACCGTTACGCTCCCAATGGGCGAGGCGGACGGGTTCGCGTTCGGCTAGGCCGGCCCGCATGGGGAAGTCGGTCACCGGCAGGTTGAGGGTATCCTTGAGCTCTTCGGCCATTTTTGACGGTATAAAGTGGGTCGGTGAAGGGCTTACGCACCCCTCGGGGCGGGCAGGGTGAACGGGTAAGCGAGCGAGGCAAGGGCGGAGATGAGGTCCGGCCCCCTTCCGGGCGAGGCGGGATTGACAGGGCGGAAGGGAAACGCACCAATGCAACCCCATGGATAACATGAAGCCCAAGCTCATCACCAAGCAGGCGGTCGTCATCGACCTCGTCCTGACGGTGGTCTTCTTCGTCTGGATCACCTCGATCCTCAAGAAGCATGTGCCGTGGTCGGAAGCCGGCGAAACCGCCGTCCTCCTGGGTGCTGCCTATTGTGGCCTCTGCCTCGCCGGCGTGTTCTGGATGGCCCTCAGCCTCTTCCGCGTGACCCTGGCCGACCAGATGCTACCGAAGACGGTCGACGACAAGCAGTCGAACTAACCCGCCCTGCCCGCCTATTTGGCGGCTGGAACGACCACATTCATCGCGGCTTCGACCTCTCGACGTAGTTCGTCGGAGTGTTTCCGTTCCTGCTGATACTCCGCCCACAAGGTCGCGAGTTCCTCGGGCTTGGCTGTCGGGAAGCGCTCGAGCCAGGCCCCGAAAGTGCGCCATGAGTTATGGAAGACGGGATTCTGCCGCAGGATCTCCCGACGCAGCCCGGAGAGCCGTGCCTGCATGCTGGCCTTCACGGCTGGCAGGTCGCGATACTTAGGTAAGTCTTTCCCCGAGATGACTTCATCGCCCTGCCCGACGTCGAAGACGAAGCGCGAAATGTCGTCGAGCGACTCCGCCGATTCGTACAGGCCGAGGCTGACGGGGGCCCGGGACAGCAGGAGTTCGGCGCGATGGACGAGCCACCATTCGTCCGGAGACTTGGCCAACGTCGCCAACAGCTTCAGCACGGGAACTCCGTGGGCCGAGGCGATCAGCGCCTTCGACTGCTCCGCCGGCGGGCCGAGAGTCTGGCGTAAGGCGCGCCAGAAAATAAAAGCCTCACAGTCCGGCGCCTTGCCCGCGACGATGTCAGCCAAGGTCGAAGGAATCGCCTGACGTCCTTCGCGATACCAGTAATCATTCATCGACGGACGTAGCTGCGCGATCACCTCGCACGCCAAGGCCTGGCGCGCCCACGGCTCGCTCACGTTCGCTGGCTTACCGGCGACCAACGCGACCCGCGCCAGCCAAGCGCGGGCCGCCGCTTCGGCCGCACGCCCAGGGGCCTCAGTGCCATCACCCAGACGGACGACGACGAGCACCGTGCCAGCCGCGACCCGCGTCTCGAGTGGCGCGAGGCCAGCGATATCCGCCACCTCGAGCCGCGCGAGCGGCGGAGGCACCGGCGGTAAGTTAAGCGCGAATTCGAGGTGGCGCTGCAAGGCAAAGCAGTGCGCGGCGACGAAGCTGACTTCGGCCAATTTCTCCCCGGCGACCAACGCGACGGGCGTGTCGTTCGAGTAGACGTGCGCCGGCACCGGCGGCACGGGCTCGGCCGCGGCCAACCATGCGCAGGCGGCCAGAAGACTCAGCATATCAGACGCCGCCGAAGTGGCCTTCGTCGACTTCCAGCGGCTCGCCGCCAGAGAGATGCAAGGGCTCACCCATCGGAGATTGGTCGTTCTTCCAGACTTCGACGGTGGCAGGCGCCTCGGGGTCTGGCGAAATCCACTGCCAACGACCGATGCCGAGGAAACTCATGGGGACGCCTTTATCCTGGCTCAAGCCAGGGCCGGTGCCACGGACGAACGGCTTGTTGCCGATGCCGATCATGAGATTGACGATGAGCGCGGTGCCCGTGCCATCGGCGGCAGACTCAGGGGCGGCGGGACTGACCTCGGCCTCCTCTTCTTCGATCTCCTCAATCACCTCAACGTCTTCATCGGCTTCGTCTTCAGCAGGGGCGGGCACGGCCTCCGTCTCGGACGCCGTCACAGACAGGCTACTCGGAGCGGAGGCCGCCGAAGGGTTTGCGCGGATCGCACGCACCTCTTCGCGGAGGGTTTCAAGGGATGCTTCGACCTTATCGACGGACTTCTCGGCGGACTTGGCGGATTTCTTGATGTCGTCGCGAACGGACTTCAGTTCGGCTTCGAGCGTCTGCGCGACTTCGGCCTTCGCCTTGCCAGCGGCCTCGGCGGCCTCATCGGCGTCAGCGACCACGGCACGCACGGTCGTGGCTAATGCGTCGACCTTCTCGGTCAGCTCGTCGACCGCTTCGGAAGACTGGGCGGCGGCGGCGGCTTCCTGTAATTTCTTCTCCAGCGCGGCGAGGGCGGATTTCAGGCCGTTGATTTCGGCGGAAGCACGCTGGGCGACGGCCGCGGCAGAAGCCTCGGCGGCTTTCTGCGCAGACGACTCCACCTCGGCGATGCGACGGTTCAGGGCTTCGTTGCCGGCGCGGACGTTGTCACGCTGAAGGTCGATCTCCTCGGCGAGCTTGGCGCG
>CALEEU010000167.1 GCA_937875975.1 uncultured Opitutia bacterium
TTGTCGCGCGGGACGGTGACGTCCTCGAGGATCGTGGTCGGGCGGACGCGGGCGAGGGCGGAGAAGGCGGAGCGGCGGGCGGAGGCGAGTTGCAGGGCTTCGGCGTCATCGCGGGCCACGCGGACATCTCGGGCGCCCCGGGCTCGGGCCAAGGCCAGCATCTGTTCGGCTTCTTCGGCGACCGCGGCCGGATGCCCGTCGGTCTCCATGAGCAGCAGCGCCTCGCAGTCGCGGGGCAGGCCAATCTTGGCGTAGTCCTCGACGCAACCGATGGTCATGCGGTCGAGAAACTCCAGCGTGCAGGGGATGATCTTCGCCGCGATGATGTCGGACACCGTCTGCGCGGCGTCCTCCATGCGGTCGTAGCTCGCCAGCATCGTGCGACGGGCGGCGGGCCGGGGAACGACCTTGAGCAAGACTTCGGTGATGATGCCGAGCGTGCCTTCGGAGCCGATGAAGAGGTCCTTCATCGAGTAGCCCGCGACATCCTTCACGCAGGCGTTGCCGAAGTGGGCGATACGTCCGTCGGGCAGCACGACTTCGAGTCCCATGACGTAATCGCGGGTGACGCCGTATTTGAGGCCGCGGAGGCCGCCGGAGTTTTCGGCGACGTTGCCGCCGATGGTGCTGATCTTCATCGAACCTGGGTCGGGCGGATAGAAGAGACCGTGCTTATTCGCCGCGGCATCGATGGCGGCGGTGATTACGCCGCACTGGGCGCGGACGGTGAGATTAGCGGCGTCGACGGAGATAATTTTATCCAGGCGAGTCAGACACAGGACAATGCAGCCCGCAGAGGGCACGCTGCCGCCGCTGAGGCCGGTGCCGGAGCCACGGGTGACGATTGCGAGGCCGCGAGCGGCCGCGAGCTTCACTACCTCTGAGATTTCTTGAGTCGATCCGGGCAGCACGACCACGCCGACTGGGCCCTTGAGGGCGGCCGTGCCGTCGAAGCCGTAAGGAATGGTGTCTTCTGGCGACGTCAGCACGTTCTCAGCGCCGACGATTTCACGTAGGCGGGCGAGGACGGCTGGGTCAGGAGAGGACACGGCGCTCAGATGAGCTTCAGGGCTTCGTCGACCGACACGTTGCGGTGCACCATCGCCATGAGCGCCTGCGTGATGCCACGCGGGTTCGGGTGCTGGATGACGTTACGGCCGTAGACGATGCCCGAGGCGCCCTGCTTGAGGAGGCCTTCGGTGCGGACGAGGATTTCCTTATCGCTCACGCGACCGCCGCCACGGACGAGGACCGGGATGCCCGAAGCCGTCTCGATCACTTTGTGGTATTGCGAGACGTCATCGGTCGGGTCGGCCTTGATCACATCGGCGCCGAGCTCGACCGCCTGGCGGACCAGGTGGAGAATCTTGGTAAGGTCACCGTCGACCATGTAGCCGCCTGCGATTGCGTTGGGTTGGAAGACGAGCGGTTCGACCATCATCGGCATGCCGTAGTAATCGGCCTGCGGCTTCAGCTTGATGATATTCTCGATGCACTGCGCGGTCACGTCGGGCGCGCCGGGGATCTGGAAGAGGTTCACGCACACGCAGGCGGCGTCGAGGCGGACGGCCTGCAGCATCGTCTCCTCGATCATCAGGCTGAACGCCGTGGCCGGGAGTTCCTTGCCGTAGACGTTGGCTGTATCGGTGCGCAGGACGAGGGCTGGCTTCTGCTTGCCCGGGATGGACTGCAAGTGGCGAGCTTGGCCGACCGTCAGCTGAATGGCGTCGGGACCGGCGTCGACGAGCGTCGCGACGACCTGGCGCATGTCTTCGATGCCCTGAAGGAAGCCGGGCTGGTTGAAGAAGCCATGGTCGACGGCGACGTCGAAGCAGCGCTTGGACGTGGCGTTGAAGAGGCGGTTGAGGCGATACTGCTTCATGAGGGGAGTGGAGGGCGGGACTTACTTCAGTCCCATGATGTGCTTAAGGATGTAGAGCTCGAGCGCTTCGTAGTCGCGGGCGTCGCGATACTGCTGGACGAGCTTCTGGTCTACCGTGCGGACCTTCTGGACGAGCGCAAGGAACAGCTCGCGGCTGTTCTTGAGGTGGTCGGTGACCGGGCTGCCGCGCTGGGTGCGGATGGCCTTGACGTCCAGGCCGATGAATTCGCCGCGGCGGCCGTAGCCGGACTCCTCGAGGACGCGGACCTGGTTGAAGGCCGCGCGGAGGTTGGCGCCGCCGAAGTTCTTATCCTGGTCGTATTTCAGGCCGTTCTGGTCGTTGAGGTGGACGCTCGCCAGCTTGTCATGGGCGAGGGCGAAGGCCATCTCGTCGCTGGCGTCGAGGCCGGCGAGCATGGCGTGGGCGGACTCGATGAGGCCCTTGACGCGCTTATGGTCCTTGGAGGCGTAGGAGAGGGTGAGGGCGTGGCCGATGGTGGGCACGTAAGCCTGGTCGGTCGGCTCATTCGGCTTCGGCTCGATCCAGATTTCGATGTTCTTATCGTAGTCGAGCATCGCGTTGACCGTCTCGAGCAGGCGCTGGTAGGCCAGTTTGGCGTCCTTGGCTTCGCGGATGTACGTGCCTTCGCGGGCGAGCCAGAGCACGATGGCCTTCGAGCCGACGGCGTTGGCGATGTCGATGCACTTCTTGGTGCGATCCCAGGCGTAGGCGCGATCGGAGGCGCTGTTGGAAGTGTAGGCGCCGTCGACGGTCTGGTCGGCGAACCACAGGCGCGGGGCGACGAACTCCGGGGTGAGGCCTTGGTTGGCGAGCATCGCCTTCACCTCGGTGGCCTTCTTCTGGATCTGGTCGGGCTTCAGGTCGTCCATGCCCGGGACGACGTCGTCGTCATGGAACTGCACGCCCTCGAAGCCGAGGGGGCGATAGAGGGCGAACTTCTCCTCGTGGGGGAAGACCTTGCGGACGTCGCCGCCGAAGGGGTCGCCGCCCTCGCTGATATTCCAGGGGCCGAAAGAGAATCGATAGGTGACAGGGGTGCTCATGGGTAATGGGCCATTCTAACAAAAATATGCCGTTCGGGCTACTCTCAGAGTCTCTATAGGTGGCACTATCGTCCCAAACGGCTTGTGCTGAAACCTTACTCGGCTTCAGGGGTATTAATAGACCGACCATGAAGTTCTCCTTCGCCCTGCTTTTCGCGGCTTTCTTTGCTTCGCTCCACGCCGCCGATAAGCCCAACATCATCTTCATCCTGGTCGACGACGCAGGTATTGGGGATTTTTCGCCCTACGGCTGCAAGTATGGCGTCACGCCTAACATCGATCGCCTAGCTAACGAAGGGATGAAGTTCACCCGTGCCTACAGTGGCAGCGCCGTCTGCGCTCCTTCGCGCTACGTGCTGATGACCGGCCAGCATACTGGGCACGCCCTGCGCCGGGCCAACCAAAGCAACATCGGGCTTCTGTCCCTCCCTTCGGGTCAGAAGACCGTGGCGAGTCTGCTGCATGGTGCCGGTTACGCCACTGGCGGCTTCGGCAAGTGGGGTCTCGGCAATCCTGGTTCGACCGGCGCGGCGGAGAAGCAAGGCTTCGACGTGTTCTTCGGCTACTACGACCAGAAACACGCGCACGACTACTACACCGACCATCTCGTCAAAAATGGTGTCGACGTGCCCCAGCCGCAGTCCGGCAAGCGCACCTGGGAAGATTATTCTCATACCCGCATCGCCGATGAGACGCTGAAGTTCATCGAGCAGAACAAGGATCGGCCCTTCTTTTGCTATGCTGCGTGGACTCCTCCGCACGGAGACTTCGTGATTCCGGAGAATCCGGTCTTCGGGCAGAAAGCGTGGACGGAGGAGGTCCGGAACTACGCCGCGATGGTCGCGCTCGTCGACAAGGATGTCGGCCGCTTGATGAAGAAACTGAAAGACCTGGGCATCGATGAGAAGACGTTGGTAGTTTTCAGTTCCGACAACGGCGCGAACCTCGAATTCATCGAGTCGCTCGGCAGCACAGGCGGGCTCCGCGGCTATAAGCGGATGCTTTACGAAGGTGGTACGCGCACACCCTTTATCGCCCGCTGGCCCGGAAAGATTCAGCCTAGCACGACCAGCGATCTGCTGACCTCGTCCGTGGATTTCCTGCCGACGGCGGCAGAGCTCAGCGGAGTTCCCGGACCTAAAGGTCTGGATGGTCATTCGATCGTGCCGACCTTGCTTGGCAAAGGTCAGCAAGTGGTCCACGAATCGCTCTATTTCGAGATTTACGAACCCTACTTCCAGCAGGCCGTGCGCATGGGTGATTGGAAGGGCTACCGGCTCGGTACCAAGGCCCCGCTCGAACTCTACGATCTCAAGTCCGACCCGGCCGAAAAGCAGAACCTCGCCGCCGCCCACCCGGACATCGTCAAGCGGATCGAAGCCATCATGACCGCCGAGCACACTCCCTCTCCTTACTACGACGCACCCGAGCAAGGCAAAGCGCGCGCATCTAAAGCGAAGAAGAAAGCGTCACTCCCTGAGCTCTTGAACGAGGAGACGAAAAAAACCAAGTAAGGCGGTTGCTGCGTTCGTCCCTGCAGGAGCCGCGATGCTTGGGCTCTCGCTCCCGCAGCGCAGGAGCGGGTGGCACTTTTGTCTCAATTCTCCCTTGCGAGCGGGGGTGCTAATGATACGAATGACCCTATGAAAGCCATCCGCGAGAAGGTCGAGTTGCCTGAGGGGCACTCCTTCCGCGTCTTGCGTTGGTCGAAGTCGCTCCGGGAGGTCGAATGCATCTTGGGACCTGGTCGGACGCAGCCAGTCCAAGGGGAGGGCAATCACTGGCACTTCCATAAGGAGATGGAGCTGACCCTGTTCACGGCGGGGGAGGGCACTCGCTTCGTGGGTGATGCCATCGGCACGTTCGCGGCCGGCGATCTGGTGCTGCTGGGTGAACGGCTCCCGCATCACTGGCATACCTCGGGGGCGTCGGGCGGACTTTCGATTCAGTGGCATTTCCCGGAGAGCCATCCCGTATGGGCATTCCCCGAGAACCTTGAACTTCGCGATCTCTTCAAGCGGGCCGAACGCGGCCTGCATCTGCGTGGGCGGACCGCGACGGCCATTGCCGCGCTTATGCAGGACGTTGCCCGCAGTAAGGGCGCGGGTCAGTTGGCGGCGCTGTTGCGTCTCCTGGCGGAAGTTGCCGATGCACCGGAGTCGGACCTCGCATTGCTTTCGTCGCGCAGTTTCACGCTCAGCGCTGAATCCCATTATCAGAAGGCCATCTCGAAGTCGGTCCAGCACCTCGTGGCCAATTTCCGCGATGAAATCCGGCTGGAGGACCTCCTCAAGATCTCCGGCCTCAGTCGCCCGACCTTCGCTCGTCAGTTCAAGCAGCACTCCGGTCACAGCTTCAGCGCCTTCGTGAATGAACTTCGCCTGCAGGCCGCCCGCCGTGAGCTGCGGGATAGCGAACGCAGCGTGCTGGATATCGCCTTGGCTTGCGGCTTTCGCCAGGTGACCTTCTTTAATCGCCTATTCAAGCGGGAGATGAAGTGCACCCCGGTCGAATACCGCCGAAAGCAGAGGAAGAAGGGGCGATAGAGCGGGGCGGATGGCTGAGTCGATGACAGAGGGCTGAATCGATGGCAGAATGCATTTATCCGGTTCCCGGTCTCCCTTTGATTCCTGCCTTTCTGGCCAACTGGCCAACCGGTCAACCAATCAACTCGTTGGGTATCTCTCTGGTCCACTGAGCCTCTGTGCCTCCGGGCCTCTCGTTAGCCTCTTTCTGGCCAAC
>CALEEU010000168.1 GCA_937875975.1 uncultured Opitutia bacterium
GCATGGGGTGCAAGAGGTCGTGAGTTCGAATCTCACCAGCCCGACCAGAGGAAAACGAAGCCAAAGCCCCTCCAAGGGGCTTACTTCGTCGTTTTTGAGACCGTCGGCAGGGCCTGCAGCCAGCCGAGGTTCAGGACGTAGTGGTTCTTGCTGGAGATGAGGTGGATGCGCCCGTCCCGGGTCTGGGTCGAGGCGAGGTAGCCGGCGTGCTCGGCCTCGGTGTCGCTGCACTGGAAGATACCCCGATCGATGGAGGGGAGAGGATGTGGCTTGCCGCCCGGGGTGATCAGACGTCGGACCGGCCAGGTCTTGCCGTCGTCAAAAGAGACAGCGGCGAAGAGTCCGAAACCGGTGAACTCCGTGCCGTCGACCTGCTTGAACTTCATGCCGACACGTTGCTTCCAGTCGCGGGTCTGGTCGGTGAAGCTGAAGAACACGATCGGTCCGTTCTGCAGGCGCAGCATGGTCTGGCGTTGGGCTGAGCTGATCGCGGGGAACTCAGAGGCCTCGACCTGCCAGGTTTCGCCTTGGTCGGAGCTGAAGCTGACGGGCGTCTTGCGTCCGAAGCGGGCTTGGTCCTCGGGGACATCGAAGCGGCTGAAGGCCATGAGGCGTCCATCGGTGAGCTCAACCATCGGGGCGTGGATGCCGGGCGGACGGAAGGTCGTATCGCCGGGCTTGATGCCTTTCTGCGACTTCGGCTGCACGACCGATTGCCAGGTCTTCCCGCCGTCGCGGCTGCGCGTGATGCTCACCGTGCGGGAGTCGTGGGGAATGAGCAGGGTGCCGTCGCGCAGGCGGATCAGGCCGTTGCCGAATTCCCCGACCGGCATGATGGACTGCGCCTTGGACCAGGTGGCGCCGCTGTCGGTCGAGGTGCGGAAGATGTTCTCGGTGGCCCCGCGTGCGAAGTGGAAGACCGTTTTCTTGCCGTCATACCAAAGTTTGGGTGCATGGTCGTTGACGTCCATGCCGTCCCAGAACGGCGAGGCGGGTTCCCATTCCTTGGCGCCCAGACGGAGGCGGCTGGCGAGGTTGTTCAGCTCACTGCCCCCTTCGTCGATGCAGGAGAACCACGTCGTCAGCAGGTCCCCGTTGGGCATCTCGGCGATCGAGGGGCTATGGTTATGCCAGGAGAAGAGCGGACCGATCGAGCCGGGCGGGATCTTCACGAACGGTTCGGGGCCGGAGAAGAAGGGTTCGGGCGAGGGGGCTTCGATGCGGGCGACACCCGGCTTCACGTCGCGGGCGTTCAGCGCAGGAGGTGCGACGGGCGTCGGCATGGTCGCCGGGGCTTCGCCTTCGACGACCCGGAAGCCGATGCCTTCGCTCACGTGCGAGGGAATCCAGGCGGCACGGTTGGCGGAACGGAGCAGGCGGCTGAAGGAGGAATGGCTACCACCGCGGAAGACGCGGAAATCGCCGTCCGCCCGGCCGACGGGATCCGTCTGTTCGCCGGCTTCATAAGGACCATACCAATCCAAGCACCATTCGGCGACGTTGCCGTGCAAGTCGAACAGCCCCCAGGCGTTGGCCGGCTTGCGGGCGACGCGGAGATCCTTGGCGTCGTCGCGCTGGGCGTATTCTTCGGGGAGCTTCTCGTCGGTGAAATAGAGGCGCTGACGGCCGCGGTCGCCGAACCAATCCTGATAGCCCTTGGGCAACCGCTCCCCGTAAGCGTAAATCGAGGTGGTGCCGGCGCGGCACGCGTATTCCCATTCGGCTTCGGTCGGCAGGCGGTAGATCTTGCCTTCCTTCTGGCTCAACCAAGCGCAGAACTTCCACGCGCGGGGCCAACTGATGCCATTGATGGCGTCTTCAGGCTTTCCGATGCCGGCCCGGAAATCCGGTTCCATCGCGCGCCATTGGGCCAGCGTCGTTTCGGTGCGGGCCATGCGGAAGGGTTTCGAGATGATGACTTTGTGGGCGGGGGTCTCATCCCAGTCCGGCTTGGCGAACTCAGCGGGATGCTTGCTTTGCTGGTAGTCCGTACCTGGGCCGTCCTGGCCCATGACGAACGAGCCGGCGGGAAGCTCGACCAGCTCCATGCCGATCGAATTGCGGACGATTTTCGGTTCCGCCGCGGAGGCCGCGAGGGCGAGTAGTAGGCAGGCGAGGCGCATGGGTTATTTCTTGAGGGCCTTGGCGATGAAATCCCAGATGTCCGCGAAGCCCTCGGTCGGGTGATCGGGATATTTGAGATAACAGGTCACACCGGCCTTTTGGGCCAGTTTCTGGTAGCCGATGCCCCAGGCGGGTGAGTGGACCTTGTAATCCATCTCGGTGACTTTATCTGGCTGGGTCAGGCCCCAGTTATTCTCGAAGTAGATCGGGGCGGAGCCGGCGTGGAAGAGGTTCTCGGATGACCATTTACGGATCTCCGGTAGGAACTCATCGCGTCGCTTCAGTGACTCGTCGAACTGTACGCCGAACGCAGGGGCGCCCCATTTCACGCCGGGCACCCATTCCTGCATCAGCTTCGGATCGAAGGTCGGCTGGCTGCGGTAAGCGGCGACACCCGAGACGCGGGAGGAAGTGCGGGTGACGGGGTCGGAGGACTTCGCGTCGGCGTGGTCGAGGCTCACGCCGACGAAGAGGGCTGGTTGGGCGCCTTGGGAGCCGCCGCCCACGACGATACGGTTCGGATCGAGGTTCCAGCGTGAGGCATTGAGGCGGATAAACTGCACGGCACGGACGGCGTCGTTCATGACGTAGCTCACGGGGGTCTTTTCCTTGTCGGCCATGGCATCGGTCATCGTACGGACCTCGACGCCGACCAGCGCGACGCCTTGCGGCAGGAAGCGATTCGTGTCCGGCACGCCTTTGCTCGGCTGCCAGAGGCCGCCGTACCAGATCAGCACCGGGAAAGGGCCGGCGCCTTTGGTCGGCACGTAGACATCGAGGATCTGGTGCGCGTGCGCGCCGTAGCTCACGTCGGCCGCCGTCGGGGCGACCTTCACGGGTGCGGCCAGCAGGCCGAGGGGAAGCAGAATGCAGAGGGGGCGGAGGTTCATCGGGCGCGGGTAGGTTCGAGAGCGGGCGTGGCGAGGAGCAGGCCGGCTCCGAAAAGCAGGCTGGCGGAGGTGAGGTAAAGCCCGGCGGCGGAAGCATCCGTCAGCTCGGTAAGCTTGCCGATTGCGTAGGGGCTGACGAAACCACCGAGATTACCGCAGGAATTGACCAGTGCGATACCCGCGGCCGCCGCTGTGCCGCTGAGGAGGGTGCCGGGGAGGGACCATTGCACGGCCATCATACCCATCACGCCGGCGGCCGCCAAGGAGATGGCGATGAGTCCAAGCGTGCTGTCATGCGTCAGTCCGCAGAGGGCGAAGCCGACGGCAGCCACCAAGCCGGCGAAGGCCGCGTGCTTCCGGCGTTCCTGACGCCGATCCGATCGGGCGCCGAGGAAGAGCATGAAGAGCACCGCGAAGAACCAAGGTACGGCGCTGAGTAATCCGACTTGCAGGGGGCCTTTCCATCCCAGCCCCTGGATGATCTGCGGCAGCCAGAAGGACAGTGCGTAGAGGCCCATCATCGTGCAGAAATAGAGCAGGCAGAGTTTCCAGACGAGGGGTTGTGCGAGGGCGCTCAGGGCGGAGCCAGCGGGGTCGGTCGAAGCGCCTAGGCGATCGGCGGCAAGGTCGGCCTCGAGTTCGCGTTGTTCTTGCGAAGAGAGCCAAGGCGCGTCGGCCGGGCGATCGGGCAGGCTGCGGAAGACCCAGAGCGCAAGCAACGCGCAGGGAAGGCCCTCGAGGATGAAGAGCCATTGCCAGGCTTGAAGCCCGGCGCCGCGGACGTTCTCAAGAATGTAACCCGAGATCGGCCCGCCGATGAGCCCGGCGACCGGGATGGCCGTCAGGAAGATGGCAAAGATGCG
>CALEEU010000169.1 GCA_937875975.1 uncultured Opitutia bacterium
GCCTTGAGCGAAGCCCAGACCTGACCGATCAGGAAGCCGCACAGTCCGAGTCCGAGGACGCCGCCGGCTGGCCAATACCACTCCACGCCCGAACGTAGGCCGGAAACGATTGCGAAGATACATCCGAAGCAGGCCAGCACCAGGAACAGCATGCGGACTCCGAGCAGGAAAAGCATCATAGACTTCATGCGCCGAACTTGGTCTCGCCGCTCAGCCCCGTCAAGGATGTGCAGGGGAGGGCTGTATCGATGACGGATGACTGAATCGATGACAGAATGGAAAATCCGCCACCCGCCACCCGAAACGACGCTGTCTCCCCTTGTCCACGTGTCTCCGTAACCACTTGCCCTCTTGTTGTGATGCCTCTGCTTCGCAGCCGTTCACCATGCCAGCTGATCCCCGCGAAGGCTCCGCCTTCGCTTACTTCATCAGATAGGCGAAGAAGTCGCGTAGGTCCTGATCGGACATTCCAGCGAGGAGTCCTTCGGGCATGACTGAGGTCGGGCTGGCGATCAGCGACGAGACTTTGTCCTCCTTGATCTTGGTGCGATTACCCGCGAGGTCACGCAGGACGATCTCGCCGCCTTCGCGACGTTCGAGGATGCCGTTGGCGCCAGAGCCATCTTTAAGGTGGACGTCATAGGAGCCGAAGCCTTCGCGGATCTCGAGGCTGGGGTAGACGATGTTGAGCACCCAGAAATCGAGGCTGGTACGATCGTAGCCGGTGAGGTCGGGGCCAACTTTTCCGCCCTCGCCCTTGAGCGCGTGGCAGTTGGCGCAGCGAGCGAGGAAGTTCGCATGCCCCTTGGAGGCATCCCCTTCGCCAGCCCGGGCGATGGTGCGCAGGCGGGCGACTTCCCGGTCCTTCTCGGGCGTGAGGCCGGTAACGAGCAACGATTTCCAAAGCCGATCCACGGTGGTGTTCACTTCTGGGTCGTTGTGGCGAAGGAGGCCGCGGGCGATATCCGCCGTGACGTGAGGGGCCGGGATCTTCCCGGTGTGCACGGCTTCGACCATGAGCCGGGCCGAGGCTAGCCGTGAGGAGAGCGTGCGCAGGGCGAGCTCGCGTAGGCTATCGTCGGCGGCGATCGAGCGTTCGTAGTTATCGATAATCGCTTTCGGGAGGCGGATATCGTCGTAGCGTGAAAGCGCTGTGAGTAGGGGTATCTTGGCCTCGGTCGCCGGAGCGATGAGCAGTTTGATGAGCGGATCAATGGCCTCGGGACGGCGGACCGACGAAAGCGCGTCGGCAAGCGCGGTGCGGCGTCGCGCTGTCGTCCGCTTATCCGAGAGTTCCTTCAAGGCGGAGGCGAGGGCGGCCTTGTCGCCTGCCCGAAGTGCCCCGAGCGGAATCGGCGTATGTCCTTCCTTGCCCAGCTGGCGCTCAAGCGCTTCACGAAGCGCTAAGGGCATCGGCGGAAGGTCGCCTGGATCGAGTTGCGTGAGGATGCCTCCGATGAGCTTCTCGGCTGCCTCCGGCGGGCATAGCGCGAGGATGTGGGCGGCATCGCCCAAAGATCCAGCGTCGCCACCGTGGGCGAGGCGCTTGCCGATCCGCTCGGCCAAGGTGTCACGGAACAGGAGCGAGTTGAGGACTTCCGGTGCGGTGCGTAGGTAGGCGAGGGTGGCGGTGCGTTCGCTGGGCGAACCGAGGTGCGCCTCGAGGGCCCACCAGGCGAGCAGGCGAAGGCGGCTGAATTCATCCTGGCTGTAATCCAGCCCAGCATGAAGCAGGGGCAACGCCTCCGCCGGTATGTGCTTGGCGGAGGCCAGAATCTGGGCGCGGACTTCGATGTGAGTCTCCTGCTTGGCTGCGGCGACTTGCGATGCCGTCAGCGCGGCCTTGCGTTCGCCAAGAATCTGCCAGCTCCACCGGCGGACATACGGATCGAAGTGCGTGACGGGCGGGTTGGCGACTTCCCCGAGGAGGTCGAGCGCCCAGAGGGCTTCGAGCGCATTCGGGCCGGTGAGCATCGTGCGCAGGGCGGGCGTTGCGTCCTTGAGCTGGCGCCAGCCAATCTCGAGGACGGCCTGCTTGCGGAACCATTCGTTGCGATGCGAGAGGAGGGCGACCAGCTCCGCGGAAGGCGCCCGGGAGAGGTCGAAAGGTTTGAGACCGACTTTCTGCCCTTCGGGGCGGATGCGATAAAGTCGGCCGCGCAGCTTGTCCCAGTCGTCGACGGGATTCACGTGGCTGAGTCGCGTGTCGTACCAGTCGGCCAGCGTCACCGCGCCATCCGGACCGACGCCAGTCCAGACGGGGCGGAACCAGCGATCACTGCTGGCGATCAGGTCTTCTTCATCGATGGTGCGGAAGGTCGCCCCATGCGGGACGAGGCGGCTGACGTAGGATTTGTTAGCAAGCGAGTTCGGGGCGAGGACCTTGCCTTCATAATCCGGTCCGAGGAGTCCGCCGTTGTAGACCACGAAGGCCTGCGGGAAGCGGCGCTTGTCTCCAGTATTGGCCATGTGTTCGAACCACCCATAGGCATAAGGATTCGTGAGCGTCCCGTGCTTGCCCCAGTTCTTCACGCCGTAGGAGCCGAATTCATAATGCATCCCGCGGGTGTCGCCGTAATTGGAGCCGGAGAACACGCGACCTTTGCCGTCGATATCGAGGCTGTAAGTGTTGCCGCCGCCTTCGGCGTAGATCTCAAAGAGTTTGCGTGAGGGGTGGAAGCGCCAGACGCACTGGCCTGCCCAGGCGGTACGCTTGCCACCGGGCACGCCGACGTTGCCGGTAGTGGTGCTGCCGTTGGCTCCGTAGATCCAGCCGTCGATGTTGAACTGGAGATTAGTCGCGGTGCTATGCGTGTCTTCCAGCCCGAATCCCGCGAGCTCCACCCTTGGGTCTCCGCTCGGCAGGCTGTCCTTCAGTTCGTAGCTGAGCAGGTAGGGCGGATTGAGCACCCAGAGTCGTCCGTTGCCGGCGACCGCCGCGGTGGTGATGTTGAGACCCTTCAGGACGTCGGTCTGCTTGTCGTAGGCGCCGTCGCCGTCGGTGTCCTCGAGGACGCTGATGATGTCGGCTCCTTTCTCTCCGCTGGGCGGAGGCAACGGCACTTTGTCGAACTGCGCGCGCAGATGCTGGTCGTAGCTGACCACCTTGAGTCCGGCGGGGAAGGGGTATTGGCGAAACTGGACGACCCAGAGTCGGCCTTGCGAATCCCAGCTGACATGGATGGGCTGGGTGACCGCCGGCTCCGAGGCGATAAGGTCGACCGTCAGCCCTTTATGGAGCGTGAATTTCTTCAGGGCCTCGGTGGGGGACGACGCCGGCGTGTCATCGGCCTGCACGCCGCGTCCTTTAAAGGCCTTTGCCATCTCGAGCACCTTTTCGTTCCCTGCGAACGGCGCCTCCGCGGCCATGAGGCCGGCGGCGACGAGGAGGAGCAGCCCTGCGGAGCGCATCTTACTTCAAGGTGAGGGTCACTCGCCGCAGATCCATTACGCTTTTACCCGGAATGTCGGTGGCACGTAGTCGCAACTCACCTTTGCCTGGCTCGAGACGCACTTCGCCGAGGGTCATGGTCCGGAAGTCGCGCATGACGGATTCGCCGTCAGGTCGGGTAATGGTGTCTTGTTCAGGCTTAAGCGGACTATCAAAAGCTTCGCTGACCTTGCCCTTGAGGAGCGTTCCTTCGAAGGAGAGTTCGAGCTTCGAGCCGACGTCGGTCGCGGCGCACGCATAGTCGAGCGTGACGATATAGGTCCCGGCGGTGACGACTTCGATATTCCAGACGGCGGAGTCGGTCGGCTTGGTCCAGTTTACGAAGTAGGAGGAATTCGGAGCCTTGCTGCTGCGACGCATCTCGCCGCGCGGTTCTCCGTCGCGGGCAGGGAGCATGGTGATCGGGAATTCCCGATAGCCGATCGC
>CALEEU010000170.1 GCA_937875975.1 uncultured Opitutia bacterium
TAGCCCCTGCGGGCCGACGGGCAAGACGCTAAGATGGACTTCCCGCTTGGAACAAAGCCCGTCCCGCCTACATCTTATGTCCTTACCCCGCATCCCAATGCCTCGCTCATCCCTTGTGCTCTTCCTCTTCGCTGCCGCCGCTCAGGCCGTGCCGGAAGGTTTCGTCATCCGCGAGTTCCTCGGCAACGCCCAGGACCCCGAAATCTATCCGACTGCCGTGACGGCCGCCGCCAATGGCGACGTCTACGTGTCCTCGGACAAGAACGGCTCCCTCGGCCATACTCCGGGCATGGGTCGCATCCTGATCGCCCGCGACACCAAGGGTGCCGGCGTGGCCGACCAGGTGATCGAATACACCAAGGTGGAGAGCCCGCGCGGCGGCCACTTCATCGGCGGCATCCTCTACCTCGTCCACCCGCCCTTCCTCTCCAAGTTCCAGGACAAGAACGGCGACGGCAAGGCCGACTATGATACCGAGCGTACGCTCCTCGTTGACGGACTCGGTGGCGGTATCGAGCACCCGCGCGGTGCCGACCATACCACCAACGGCGCTCGCATGGGAATCGACGGCTGGCTCTACATCGCCGTCGGCGACTTCGGCGCGGGTATCATTCGCGACAACGACGGCGCGATCGGCCTCGGCGATAAGAAGCGCGTGACGCTCTATGGCGGCGGCGTCATGCGTGTGCGCCCTGACGGCACCGAGCTCGAGAACTACACCGTGATGACCCGCAACATCTGCGACGTCGCCATCTCCCCGACCCTCGACCTCTTCTCCCGCGATAACACCAACGACGGCAAAGGCTGGAACACCCGCTTCCACCACTTCACCTCGCTGGCCGACGCCGGTTACCCGCGCCTGTATAAGAACTTCGCCGACGAAATCGCCCATCCCCTCGCCGATTACGGCGGTGGTTCCGGGACCGGCGGCCTCTATCTGAGCGAGCCCGGCTTCCCTGGCGACTTCGGTGAATCCCTCTTTACTTGCGACTGGACGACCAACGCGGTGTATCGCCATCCGATCAAGCGCTTCGAAGCCACCTTCGTCGCCCAGTCTGAGACCTTCGAGAAGGTCTCCAAGGCCACCGACTTCGATGTCGACGGCAACTCCCGCCTCTTCCTCACCGACTGGCGTGGCGGTGGTTTCAGCTACCTCGGTAACAACAAGCCGAAGACCAAGAAGGTCATGAAGGACGGCAAGGAAGTCGAAGAACCCATCTACTATCCGAACGGCACGGTCCAGATCATCACCGCCAAGGACGTGAAGCCCAACGTCTACGTCGATGTCACGAAGCTTTCCGACGCCGACCTGGTGAAGCAGCTCTCCTCGAAGTCCGCCGTCCAGCGCCTCGAGACGCAGCGCCAGATCGTCGAGCGCAACAAGTCCGGGCTCGCCGAGCCGGTCCTCGCGATCGCGCAGTCTGGCTCGGAGCATCTCTACGCCCGGGTCGCCGCGATCTTCACCTACAAGCAGCTCCTCGGCGCCAAGGCTAACGCCGCGCTCGTCGCGCTCGCCAAGGATGCCGGCGTCCGCGAGTTCGCTCTGCGCGCGCTTGCTGACCGCACCACGCAGCTCGAAGGCGTACCCGTCCAGCTCTTCGTCGACGCCCTGAACGACGCCGACCCGCGCGTCCGTCTCC
>CALEEU010000171.1 GCA_937875975.1 uncultured Opitutia bacterium
CACCCTCGACATGGCCAGGGCCTTCGCCGCCCGCCTCGACGGACCCGACCCGGTCACCCAGGCCTATTCCATCGCCCTCCAGCGCCCGCCCACGGCCACCGAAAAGATCGCCGCCAAGAAGCTACTGGCCCAGCACGGCAAGCCCGCCTTCTGCCGCGCCCTGCTCAATAGCAGCGCCCTGATCTTCGTGGAATAGCCGGGAACTTGACCCTTCCGGCCTTAGTCTCATTAATTCGTCTGCGCCCACCCCAGGCGCACCCCTTTCATTTACGTCAATGTCCCACCTCGGCCACCTCCCGAGGGCGTTCGCGCTCTTCTTCCTTTCCCTAGGGCCCTGCGCCCTCTTGCCGGCCGCCGAGCCCTACGAGGCCTTCCTCGAGAAACACTGCGCCCGCTGCCACGGTCCCGAGAAGGAAAAGGGCGACGTCCGTTTCGATAAGCTCTCGCGTGACTTCAAACTCGGGGCGGACACCCATCACTGGGCGGAAGCGATGGAGCAGGTGAACTCCGGCGAGATGCCCCCTAAGAAGGACAAGGAGCCCAAGCCCACGCAGGCCGAGATCGCCGCCTTCGTCGCGGACCTCGACGCCCGGCTCAAGGAAGGCAAAGCCGCCCGCATGGCGGCGCGTCCGCCGGTCTCCCATTATCGCCTGAGCCGCAAAGAATATCAGAACACCGTCTACGACCTGCTCGGCGCCCGCTATAATCCGGCGGCGCCCGGCGGACTGAACGAAGATTCCCTCTGGCACGGCTTCGAACGCATCGGCTCCCAGCTCTCGCTTTCGCCTTCGCACGTGGACCGCTACTACCGCGCCGCCGATACGGTACTCGAGCGCGCCTTCCCCGCGAAGGCCGGCGAACCCCGCAAGGTCCGCAAGACCGCAGCCGAGATGCATTACCGCGACATGAAGACGGCCCAGGAGGCCCTTGATCGCTTCGGCATCAAGCGCCCGCTGCGCCAGTTGCTCTTCCCGGGACGCGTCGAGACCGCGCTTTCTCCCCAGTGGTTCGGCAAGGTCGGGCCAGAACACAGCGGCCTCTACCGCCTGCGCCTCAAGGCCAGCGGCATCCGCCCGCCCGGCGGCCAGCCCGCGCACCTGAGCATCGGCAAGTCCACCGGCGAAGAGACCGTCGCCAGTCTCATCGAATTCGACATCAACGCCGCGGAAGACAGTCCGAAGGTCTACGAATTCGACGTCTACCTCGACATGCCCGCGACGCTGCACTTCAGCGTGGTGGCCACCGAAGGCGTCGACCGCCGCAGCGGCGCGGCCTTCCGCAACGTACTCGGCAGCCGGACCTATCTCTTCACCCACAGCAGCGAACGTCAGCTCCTGAACACGAACGCGCCGCAGATGTTCGATGACAAGGGCAACGGCATCTTCTCCACGGTGCTCGTGGACTGGATCGAATGGGAAGGTCCGCTCGTGACGAAGGAAGAGTCCGCCCGCCGCGAAGGCGTCTTCCCGAGCGATGACGCCTCCCCCGAGGTCGTCGCCCGCCATCTCCGCCAGTTCGCCGAACGCGCCTGGCGACGTCCGGTCCGCGACGAAGAGCTGTCGCAATACCTGAAGACCTACGCTTCGGAACGCGCCGCGGGCGAAAAGACCGCCGAAGCCTACCGCGCGGCCCTTCAAGGCGTGCTCACCTCCCGCCATTTCATCTACCTCGTCGAAGGTGACCCGACACCCCGCGAAAAACTCACGGACGCAGAACTCGCCTCGCGCCTGTCCTATTTGCTCTGGAGTTCGATGCCGGACGACAAGCTTCTCGACGCCGCCAAAGCCGGAGCCCTCAAGGGTGACGGACTACGTAACCAGGTCGACCGACTCATCAAGGACCCGCGGAGCGATCGGTTCGTCGAGGACTTCGCCCGCCAATGGCTCCAGCTTCATCGCGTGGGCATGTTCCCGCCCGACAAGAAGCTCTACCCCAACTACGACTCCTGGCTGGAGACGAGCCTGCGTGGAGAGGTCGTCGAATACTTCCGGGAGCTGTATGCCAAGAACCTCTCGGTGGACGCCTTCATCGATGCCGACTGGACGATGGCCAACGGACGTCTCTGCGATTTCTACGGCCTACCGGAACCGAAGACCGAAGGTTTCCAGCGCGTCGCGCTCAAGCCCGAAGACCATCGCGGCGGACTGCTCACCATGGGCGCCGTACTCGGACTGACGTCGGACGGCACCCGCCACCGTCCGATCCATCGCGGCGTCTGGCTGAGCGAAACCATCTTCGGCAAGACGCCCCCTCCCCCGCCCGCCAACGTGCCGGCGATCGAACCCCCGACGCCGCAAAGCACCAAGGCCTCCTTGCGCGACAAGCTGACCGCCCACTCCACGAACCCGAACTGCGCGGCCTGCCACGCGAAGATCGATCCGCTCGGCTTCGCCTGGGATAACTATGACGCCATCGGACAGTGGCGCACGAAGGAGAAGGTCCCGGCCGGAGTCGGCGCCGACCCCGAGATCAAGCCCGCCGGCGAACTGCCTGACGGACGCGCCTTCCAGGATTCCACCGCGTTCAAACAGCTGCTCATCGCCGACCGCGACATCGTCGCCCGCGCCTTCGTCGAACACCTCTGCACCTACGCCCTGCGCCGCGTGCTCACCTTCGACGACAAAGCGGACATCGACGCCATCGTCGCCGAGGCGAAGAAGCACGACTACCGTCTGCAGGACATCGTCAAAGCCGTCTCCGTCTCCGAACTCCTTCGGAAGCGATGAACCAAGAACTTCTTTAAACGAAGAACCTTTAACTAAAAACGAAAATGGCCAATTACCTCTCCCAATCCTGGCGGATCGATCGCCGCCACGCCCTGCGAGCGATGGGCGCCCTGATCTCCCTGCCCCTCCTCGAGTGCATGCTCCCCTTGCGCGCCGCGGAGAAGATGACCGCCACGCCCCGTCGCAGCGCCTTCATCTACCTGGCCAACGGCGTCCACTCGCTCAACTACCAGATCACCGAGGCCGGCGCGGATTACCGTTTCTCCCGCTCGCTCAAGCCCCTCGAGAAACACCGCCGGTCCGTCACCCCGATCAGCGGTCTCTATCACCCCGGCAGCCTCAGCCATCACCATAATTGCATCAGCACCTGGCTGACCGGCGGCAAACTCGGACCCACCGACCGCAATACCATCTCCGTCGACCAGAAGATGGCGGAGGTCACGGGCCTGCACACCCGCATCAGCTCGATGGAGATCGCCCTCACGCAGGACTCCTTGGCTTGGACCGCGGACGGCGTGCGCTTGCCGGCCATGCGCCGCTGCAGCGAGATCTTCGCTTCCCTCTTCGCAGAGCCCAAGGGCGGCAAGACCGCCCAGCGTCGTGAACTCCGACGCAAGGGCAGCGTCCTCGACGCCAACCTCGAAGAAGTCCGTCAGCTCGAGAAGAAGATGGGCGCCGAGGACAAGGGCCGCATGGACCAATACCTGACCTCGGTCCGCGAGGCCGAGATCCGCACCCGCCGCGCCGACGTCTGGCTGGACACGCCCTTGCCGACGATTTCCGCGTCCGATCGCCAGCGCACCAACCGCGACGTCCCCGCCACCAAGGCCGGCGACTACTTCCGCACCGTCTATGACCTGATGGTCCTGGCCTTCCAGACGGACACCACCCGCGTCGCCACCTTCAGCCTCGGCGGCGAAGGCGACGCTTTCGCCATCCCCGAGATCGGCATCACCGAATCCCGCCACCAGCTCAGCCACCACGGAGGCGACCCCGGCTACATGGAGAAGCTGACGAACTACGACACCTTCGCTATCGAGCAGTTCAGCTACTTCCTCAGCCGCCTCGAGGAGACCAAGGATTTCAACGGCAAGCCCCTGCTGGCCTCGACGATGTCGCTCTTCGGCAGCGGGATGTCCTATGGCCATAGCCACGGCAACGCGAACCTCCCCCTTGTGCTCGCCGGCGGCTCGGACCTCGGCCTGAAGCACGGCAACCACAAGGACTTCAACCGGGCGACGCCCAACTTCCCGGGCTATACGTTCGGTCAGGACGGCACGCTTACCACCGCGCACTACCAGGTGTGCAGTCGTCCGGTCAATTCGGACGCCCACATGAGCAACCTTCTCCTCCTCATGGCCCAGCGCATGGGCGTGG
>CALEEU010000172.1 GCA_937875975.1 uncultured Opitutia bacterium
ACTTCTTCACCGGCGGAGCCTCGGGCACGCCCGGAAACACGCAGATTTGCATCTCCGCCGTCTTGTCGAAGGCCTGGAGGTCGGCTCGTCGTCCCGCCCAAGCGATGCCGCGCAGGAGCAGGAGCTTCACATCGGTGCGGCTGAAATTCAAATAGGTGTGTCCGGGGATGAAGACGAACGCACGCTGCGCGCCGGGCTTCTCGTAAGTCCAGATCTGCGTCTGCTCCTCGAAGCCATCGCCCTTCTTTTTCGGCGTGGGCGCGGTTGCCAGCGGGTGGATATCGTCGCGTAGATCCATGTCGTAATAGATTTCGTCCTTCATGCCGAAGTCGGCAACGCCGGTTGAAATGCCATGGGTCTTATCAACGAACTTGAGTTCCATCGGGCCTTCACGCCACTTGGTCACCTTCTGGCGCCAAGAGCCGCCGACGAGGTCTTTATAGAAGTTAGCTGAGGTATCATTGCCAGCGACGGCGCCGGCATGGATGACAACGAAGCTACCGCCACGAGCGGCGAATTTCTCGACGCGCGCTTTTTCATCGGGCTTGAAGTCGCCGCCACCCTGACGGTGAATGATGAGCACATCAGTGCGGGCGAGTTCTTCGTCTGACGGGAAGGTCTGCACGCCTTTGGCGTCGGCGTCGCCAACCGAAACTTTCATACGTGCCCCAGTGAGCATCGGCTGCCAGTCGCGGGCGAACGCTGGGTGGTCATGGGCGCCCGGGCCGTGGCTCTTGGGGCCGCAACGGAGGAAGACGCGGAGCGGAGCAGGGGCATCAGCGGCAAAGACCGAGACGATGGCCAGCAGGGGTAGGAGGCAGCGCATGGATGATAGGGTGGATAATGGGCCAAGGATGGCAAGGAGTGAGGGAGGTGTTGGCGGTTAGCGGTTGGCGGTTGGGCGAGCCAAAGGAGACCGGAAATTGCATCCCCAGCTAGTCATCCGGTCTCCCTTTGAGTTCTTCCTTTCCCGCCACCTGCCACCTGAGGCCGCCACCTGCCACCCGAAACGGCTGTCTCTCACCTTTGCACCTGCATCTGCCGCCGGGTTCAGACCACGCCCGGCAACTCCGCCAGCGACGTAATAAACGCATCCGCCCCAGCCTTCACCTTGGCGCGGACGGCGTAGCGGCCGAAACCGATGACCTTATCGGCGTCGCCCTTGACCTCGAGGTCGCTGGCGCCGTCGCCGACCATGACGACGTGCGTGGCCTGGTGTTCGGCGCGCAGGCGGCGAGCGACGACGTTCTTACCCTTGGACCGGGAGGTCGGGCAGGACTCGTCGAAGCCGGCGTAGGAGCCGTCGGCGTGAAAACGGAGAATCACGGCTTCGACGCGGTCGATGCCAAGGAAGGCGGCGAGGGGCAGGATGGCCTGGGTGAAGCCGCCGCTGACGATGGCGATCTTCCAGCCGGCGGCGCGGAGCTGGTCCAGCGTGGCCTTGGCGGTGGGTTCGACCGTGGCGATATAGTGCGCGCCGATGGCTTCCAGTTCGGCCTTGGTCGGCTTGATGATGTCGAGGCGCTTGGCGAAGATGGCTTCCATCGGCGTACCGCCGTCCATGGCCGCGTTGGTCATGTCCTCGACGGCCTTGAAGGTCTCTGGCCCGCGCAGGCGGCCGAGCTCGTCGATCCCCTCGATGGACGAGAGGGTCGAATCACAGTCGAGGAGCAGGAGCTTCGTGGCCACGAGGGACTACAAAGGAATCTGGGTCAGGGATGCAAGGGTAAGGGGATGGTTTTGGCGGTTGGCGGCTGGCGGTTAGCGGTTGGAACCGATGCAAGCGAAGCATTCTTCAGACCTTTGCTCTCTTTGTCTTTGCCTAACCGCTAACCGCCAACCGCTATCCGCTCTTGCCCTTATTCCTCGTCTCCTAATCCTCGTTCCATCATGGCCTGCACCCCTCCTGCCTCTGCTTCCGAAGTCTTTTGCCGCGCTGCCAAGTGCAATCGCCTGATGGGTCGGGTGCTCTTCGTTTTCGCGACCTTCCTGACGGTGGTTCTTGTTAGCGGCAGCACCGAGTTCATCCGCAACTCTTCCGCAGGTAACGTCGGCAGTGCCGAGCGCATTGTCGGGCACCTGACATCCTTCGTCGCCCAGCTGATCCTTATCCTCTCCGTTCTTTTCCTCGCCCGTCGTCGCTCTTCGGCTGCCCACCACGCCCAGGTGAAGTCGAATAATCTCAAGGCCCTCGAGCTCCTCGCCGCGTCCGCGGCCGACGAAGCCACGAAGAAGGACCTTCTCGCCCGCGCCGCCGATCTCGTCGCCGGTAAGCCGGGTTGCTGCAAGTAAGCGCACGCTGAGCGTGCGCGGGGATCTGCTGGCACGGTGAACTGCTGCGAAGCAAGTCATTGTTAGGTAGGGACAGAACCACGTGCTGTCCTTTTTTGTTTATGTCTCTGGGTAGGGTCGGGACCGCGTCACGACCTAGCCTGCATGGGAAGGGACGTGATTGCCATCACGTCCGTGGGCGGACGGACGTCGGAAAGATCGGGGATCTTACCCGGCTCGTCGCGCGCGCCATTGCGAACGGCGGTCATGGCAATGACCGCCCTACC
>CALEEU010000173.1 GCA_937875975.1 uncultured Opitutia bacterium
GTTTCCCACCGCGCATCACGCGCACCTTCACCGCGCCGCTTGCGCCGGATATGCGCGCCTTCGCCGTCGCCAAGATGGGCGTCTCCGGCGAAGAAGTTGATCAGTTGACCCGTTGATCGGTTGGCCAGAGAGGCAGAGACGAGGACGCGAGGGCCTGAGGGCCGGAGGGCACGAGGGATGCAACACGGGTTGATTGGTTGGCGAGAGAGGCAGAGAGTATGGAGTATCGAGTATGGAGTATCGGGGGAGTGATGCCTTGGGTAGGGTCGGCACTGCGTGCCGACCTAGTTGTCTTGAGGTAGGGCGGGCTCTCCGAGCCCGCCGCTTGTTCGATCGGCGCGCGGACGGTTCGGAGAACCGTCCCTACCCATGGTAGGTGTCCGCGTTCGCCGTAGGGCGAACGCAGGGTAGGGGCACGATTCATCGTGCACTCCTCTCTTCGGAGGGCGCGGCAAAGCCACGCCCCACCCTTCGGCCGCCCTGCGGCGGCCTGGCGGATGCGATGTCATCGCATCCCTACCCAAGACAGAGAGACAGGGCTCCAAGGGAAACCGGAGACCGGATGATTGGCTGGGGTTGTTTGTCATGCCCGAAGCAAACGTTCCGGTTCCCGGTCTCCCTTTGGCTCTTCCTCTGCATCGAGGTAGAGACGTGATCACGATCGCGTCCTAAGTCGTGAAACGTTCGCCGCAGGGCGAACGCAGGGTAGGGGCACGATTCATCGTGCACTCCTGAGCAGGAGGGCGCGGCAAAGCCACGCCCCTACCACCGGCCGCCCTGCGGCGGCCTGGCGGATGCGATGTCATCGCATCCCTACCCAAGACAGAGAGGCAGGGCTCAAGGGGAACCCGGAGACCGGATGATTGGCTGGGGTTACCTATGTCGTGACGCTGTCCCGACCCTACCTTGGGTATCGGTCTCGCCAACGGGCCAACTGTTCAACGGGTCAACTAAGGTTGCGTGCACTTTTGCACTGAGGACAGCACGTAGTGCTGTCCCTACCCATGCGCGAGCGCCGCGGCATCCACCAATGTCGCGCCGGCTTTGCGTAACGTCATCGCGCACGCATGCAGAGTCGCGCCAGTGGTGAGAACATCGTCGATGACGACATAACGGGTCGCGGGATCGACGGTCATCCCGACGGTGATGACGAACGCGCCGGCGACATTCTTGCGTCGCTCCTGACGGCCGAGGCGGGTCTGGGAAATCGTCTCATGCTGTTTGCGGAGGAGGAATTCCGCCCGGCAGCCGGCGACATGTTCCGCCAGGACGCAGGCGATGCGTTCCGCCTGATTATAGCCGCGATCAAACTTCCGGGCCGCGTGTAGGGGGACTGGTACGAGCACTGACCCCGCGAGGTGGCGGCGGAAGACGTCGTCCGAGAGGGCGGCGTGGGCGAGGTCGTCGGCCAGGAATGGGCAGCGTTCGTATTTGATGCGGTGGATGATCCGGCGGGCCGGCCCGCGGGCGCGGAAGGCGCAGACCGCCCGGGCGAAGGACGGCTGGAGGTCGAGGCAGTGCGGGCAGGCTCGGTCGCCTTCGAGGATACCTTCGAAGGGGTGACCGCAGGTCAGGCACCGCGGGTCGTGGATGCGGGTGAGCTGGTCGGCCCCGGCGGCCGAGAGGTGCAGGCGAGCCCCGTCGTCCATCGGCTCCTGCGTGACCGCGCAGTCCCGGGGGAAGGCCAGGTCGAAGAACCCACGGTCGAGCTCAGTCAGCCAGCCCATCGCGTTCGGCCTTTAGCCAGCGGCGTTGACGGGCGAGCCCCCACGCGAAGCCGCCTCTCCCGGTGGCGCTGACGACCCGGTGACAAGGGATGAGGACCGCGAGGGGATTAGCGCCGAGGGCGGTGCCGACCGCTTGGGCGGAGCGGCAGCCGACGGACTTGGAGAGTGCGCCGTAGGTGGCGGTCAGGCCGGGGCGGATGCGTTGGCAGGCCTGCCAGACCTTGAGCTGGAAACGCGAGCCGTGGGCACGGATGGCGCGGATCTTTGGCAGGCGGCCGGCGACCACGATGCAGCCCCAGGACTTGAGTCGGCGGCGGAACTCCGCCGAACGGGTCGGCATCCGCAGGATCAGTTCGCCTGCCTCGGTCACCGCGACCGCGAAGCCGTCGAGGGAGCCGACGCGTACCCGGCATTCGGAGAGGTCGGCGGGCATGACACGGACGGAAGACATGTCGGCAGATTGCGTTTGCCCGTCGTCGGCTTCAATCCAAGGTTCTCCTCAGACTATGGCTTTCGATTTTGACAGCTGTCCGGAACGCTCCGGGACCGACAGCACCAAGTGGCACAAGTATGCCGATAAGGATATCATCCCTTGTTGGATCGCGGACATGGACTTCAAGGCGCCGCCCGCCGTCGTCGAAGCCGTCCAGGCCCGCGCCGCGCATGGCGTGTACGGATACCCCGCTCAGCGCGACGCCGTCTTCGCTGCTATCGTCAACCACGTCCGTCGTCGTCATGGTTGGGAGATCAAGCCCGAGTGGATCACTTTCATGTGCTCGCTCGTCCCTGGCATCCACGCCGCCATCCGCTCCGCCAGCAAGCCCGGCGAGTCCGTGGTCACGACCGTTCCCGTCTACCCGCCGTTCATGAGCGCCCCGGTGTTGTCCGAGCGCAACCCGCTGAAACTCGAGATGGTGTTCGAGGGCGGCCGCTGGACGTTTGACTGGGCCAAGCTCGAGGCCGCCTGCGCGCAGGCGCACGCCAAGGTGCTCCTGCTCTGCAACCCTTACAACCCGCTCGCCCGCGTCTTCGATCGTGGCGAACTCGACCGCCTCGCCGCCCTCGTGCGCAAGCATGAGCTCACCGTCTGCTCCGACGAAATCCACTGCGACCTCGTGCTCGACCCAGCCGCGGAGCATATCGTCTTCGCCGCGATGGGGGAAGATCTCGCCGCCCGCACCGTCACCCTGATGGCCGCGAGCAAGACCTTCAATATCGCCGGCCTCACCTGCGGATTCGCGATCATTCCCGATGCCGGCCTGCGCTCGCGCTTCCGCCGGATTCTCCAGGGCATGTCGCTCGATCAGAATGTTTTTGGCCTCGCCGCCACCCAGGCCGCGTTTGACCACGGTGAGCCGTGGCGTCTCGAGTGCGTGGATTACCTTCGCGGCAACCTCGACCTCATCGAACAGGAACTCAAGTCCATGCCCGGCGTCGTGCTGCGTCAGCGTCCGCAGGCCAGCTTCCTCGTCTGGTTCGACATCACCGCGCTCGGCTTCGAGGACGCGCATGCCGAGTTCGAAAAGGGCGGTATCGGTTTCAGTAACGGTACCGACTTCGGCGGCCCCGGCCATGTCCGCCTCAATTTCGGCTGCCCACGCGAACGCCTGCGCGAAATTTTGCGACGCATGAAGGCCGTCGTGGAGCGGGCGCCGGGAAAGGGGAAGTGATGCCGGCGCCCTTGCCGGCGCCGTGGTGGGCCCGGCCGACCATGCTTTCCTTGGATGGTCCGGCGTTCGTCGTGCTCGCGCGGGCCGCCGTCGGCCGCCCGCCCGGCGCGCACTTCGCCGACACCCTCCTCGCGTGCGCGTTGGTGTGGGCGGGGTACTTGCTGGACCGTTGGATGGACGCCCGCTTCGAGGGCGAGATCCGGACCTGGCGGCATGACGCCGCCGGCCGGCTCGGCCCGGCCTTCATGGCCTTGGCGGCGCTGGCCGGTCTCGGCGCCGTGGCGGCCGGGGCGCGTCTTCCGTCCACTTGGGAGGCCTTGTGGGGCGGGCCGGTGCCATGGTTGCCGCTCGGCGCGGCGGCGATCTTCTGCGGCCGATGGCTCCGGATCGGCTGGCTCATCCGGGCGGCCTGCGTCACGGGGGTGCTCGTCGCGCTCTCCGGGTGGGGTGAAGCCTGGTCGCCCGCAGACCAGGCCGCCGTCGCCTTGCTGGCCTTCGCCAATCTCGTGGCCATCCGCCGCGCCGAGCATCCGACGGAGCAGAGTCTGTCCTGGTGGCTGGCCTCCGCGGCCTGCGGCGCGGCGGCCGGGGCGGTGGTCTCACCCGGGGCCGTGACCGTCGGCGCGGCGGCGGGCGTCGGCCTGCTC
>CALEEU010000174.1 GCA_937875975.1 uncultured Opitutia bacterium
TCGGACGAAAGGTCGCGACGGTATTCTTGAATCCTAAGGCTCGGATCGGACGTGGACTAGATGTGAAGGCGATGAGCAAAGCGCTCACGGGCGCGAAGCTGATCGAATCCTTCGCCGCGGCGAAGCAGATGGCCTTTTGCTTTTCAGGCAATGTCTGGCTCGGCGTGCATCTCGGGATGACGGGTCGCCTCGAAGCCGGCGACGCCGATCGCGAGCCGACTCCTTACGATCACTTCAAGCTGACAATGACCGGCGGTAAGGAACTCGCCTTCGTCGACCCTCGGCAATTCGGTCGCATCCAGTTCTGGCAAGGCGTCGGAGTTCCGCCGTGGTGGGAGAAAATCCCGCAAGCAATCCTCTCGCCCGAATTCACCGTCGGAGTCGTCGAGGTCTTCCTGCGTCGACGTGCGCGCACGTCGATTAAAGCGGTGCTGCTGATGCAGGAGCGCTTCCCGGGCATCGGCAATTGGATGGCCGACGAAGTGCTCTGGCGCGCGGGCTTTCATCCGCAGGCCAAGGCGGGATCGTTCGGGCCGAAGTCGGTGCGCAAGCTGCACGCGACCCTACGCGAGGTCTGCGCGGAGGCGATGGAGGTCATCGGCAAGGATTGGTCCGATCCGCCCGACTCTTGGCTCTTCAACCATCGCTGGAAAGATGGCGGTCGCTGCCCGCGTTCGAAGAAGCCGTTGGTCCGCGAAGACGTCGGTGGTCGCACCACGTGCTGGTCGCCCGAGCGGCAGGTGCTCGGCGCCGAACGCCGTTGACCTTCCGCGCGTCCGCGCGAACTTGACCCCATGCGCGTCACCGGCGGCATCGCCCGAGGTATCCAGCTCCGCGTTCCCACGCAGGGCGGCGTACGCCCAGCCACGGATTACATCCGCGAGGCGGTCTTCAATTCGCTGGCGGCTTTTGTGCCCGGCACCGCCGTACTCGACCTCTTTGCTGGCACGGGTGCCTACGGACTCGAATCGCTCAGCCGCGGGGCCCTCCGCGCGACGTGTGTGGACGAGCGTATCGGCGTCGAGCTCACGGCCAACGCCGCCGCGGTCGCGAAGTCGATGGGCCTCGCCGAACTTCCTTTCACGAAGATCACCGGCGATGCGACCAAGCCCGGCGTGGCCGAAGGGCGCTTCGACCTGGTCTTCGCCGACCCGCCTTGGGAACTCTGGCAGACCAAGGGCGCGGAGATCGCCGCGACGGCGGTGGGTTACGCCGATGAAGGCGCCCACGTGCGCGTGATTCTTGAAGCACCTGGGGGCTACGAAGTCCCGGTGCCTGAAGGCTGGAAGCTCCGCAAGGTCATCGGCAAAGGCAAAGGCCAGCCCGCCGCGTCGGTGCTCGTCCGTAAAGCCGCGGAGTGATCAGCCGCCGACTGGACGGTGTTTTTCCCAAGCGCGTAATTGCGCGAGCATGAGCGCCCCGCCGACGAGCGCAGCGGCTTCGACGCGCAGGATGCGGTCGCCGAGATGCGCGAAGGCGAAGCCATGGGTGCGTAGCGCCGCGCGTTCGCTGTCGCTGAAGCCACGCTCAGGTCCGATTGCGAGCACGGCGGCTT
>CALEEU010000175.1 GCA_937875975.1 uncultured Opitutia bacterium
ACCGAGTGGCTCACGGTCCGGCCGTTGCCGGCCACGCCATCGGCGATCGACCTCTATCAGCTGTCCCTCCGCCGCGATGCTCCGGAATGGTTACCCCGCCCCAAGAGCGGGCCGTGGAAGAATTCCTCGGAGGCCTGGCGTGAGCTGCGCGGAGTCGCCGATCGGCCTGATGCCGAAGGTATCCAGCTAGATGCGCGCGGTTGCCTGAGTGAAGGATCTCGCAGCTCCTTCTCTTGGTGGGATGGCGAATGCTGGAATTTTCCGGCGGTCGAGACGGGAAGGTTGCCCGGCACCTCCGCCGCACAGCTCCGCTCGGTGCTCGCTCAGGCGGGTCGCCCTGTTCGCGATGTTTCTTGGCCTGGCTTCCCGATGAACGCGCAATCGTTGCTGGTGCTTCGTTCGACGTTCGATGGAGGTGCGGTCCTCGCGCGTTCGTATCACGCCGAGGGCCGACTGACCTGGCAGCCAGTGGGGCCTCAGGTTGAAGCGACGCGCGCCCTCGCCTTGCTTGCCGCGTGGCGGGCTCAGCGCTGCATCAGCTTCGCGTAGACCGGCAAAGCCGTCGCGAGCACGAGTAGACCAAGAAAGACCACGCTCACGAGCGCGGAGAAGCACGTCGCGACAAGCAGCTTGGCCATCCGGACGACCGGTTCTTCGTCGTTGCGCCAATGCGTGCGGGCGGCGAAAGCGGTGATAGCGAGACCGACGACGAGCAGCAGCCCGAGCGCATCGGTGAAATGGTTGAAGTAGAAGCCGGTCAGTCCAGGCAAGGCGCCCGCTTCGCCGTTGAGCGTCGCCGCGAGGATAGGTTGGGAGCGGAAGGCAATCGCGCCGGCGGCGGCGGGTAGCGCGGCAGACAGGAATACAGCTAGGGCGGAGACGATCCGGAGCTCGCGAGGGGTCATGCAGGGAGTATTTCGAGGCGGTTCCACAGGGTCAACGCCGGGATTCTCCCTCGCCAAACCCAAGGGGGTGCCCTATGCAGAAAGGACATGGACCCAACGTGGTATCTTTGGCTGGTCTTCATCCTCCTTAACAGCAGCGCGGCGGGCATCTCCCTCGTGGCCGGGGTCGTTTCCGCCCTTTCCCATACCGAGCTGGAGGACCTTCGTCGGCAGGACGCCAAGGCCGCCGTCTCCATTGAGCGCTCACGGAGCGATCAGGGCAACACGCTGGCGGCGTTCGAAGTCCTTTCCGCCGCGTTCGTCGGGATGAGCGCTTTGCTCGGCGGCTTCCTTCTCAATGCTCGCCTCTTGGGCGGCCTGGACGTCAGCTGGCAGATAGGCGTGCTCACGGCCTTGGCCTTCATCGCGGTCTCCTTCGTGATGGCTTGGCTGACGGTCATGCTCCCGCGCAAGGTCGGTATGCACTTCCGGGTGACCCTCGCTCCCCGTATCGCTTCTTCCCTCAAGCTCGTCCGCGGTGCCGCCAAGATCCTGCGCACCTTTGGCAAGCTCCACGATTCGCTCGCGCCTCCTGAAGAACCGGGCGTGGATCGCGCCGATGCGGACATCGGCAGCCTCGCCCAGGCCGCCGCTCGCGAAGGCAAGATCACCCAGGCCGAGAGCAACCTCGTCGCCAACGCCGTCCGCCTCGATGATATCCCGGTCTCGCAGGTGCTCACGCCCCGGCCGGTCGTCACGGCCATCGAAGCGGACCTCACCGTTGCCGACGTGCTCCGTCTCTACCCCAGCGTCCCTCATGGCCGCATGCCGGTCTGGGAAAATAATCCTGACCGCATCGTCGGCGTCGTGCGCCGTCGCGATATCCTGAAGGCCGCCGGCGAGAACCGCCGCGAGGTGCGTATCCGCGAGCTCATGGGCAAGGCGCACATCGTGCCCGAAAGCGCCACGCTTTCCGACGCCCTGCATGACTTGGTCCGCGCGCACCAGCACCTTGCGGTGGTGGTCGACGAATTCGGCGCCTTCGCCGGCGTGATCACGCTCGAGGACGTCTTCGAATCGCTCCTCGGTATTGAGATCTACGAAAAGGACGACCCGCACCCTGACATGCGCGAACTCGCCCGCCAGCGCGGCCATCGCGTCGGTCGTCGCCCTGATCATCCGCCCAAGGCCGGAACATGATCGCCGCGGCGCTCGCTTACTGGACGCATGACCTCGATCCGGTCGCGATCCGTTTCCCGGAAAGCTGGGGCTGGCGCGGGGTGCATTGGTACGGGCTCGCCTATGCGGCGGGCTTCATGGCCGCGGCTTATCTTCTCGGCCGCTGGCGGCGCGCGGGGATCACGCCGCTGCGTCATGCGCTCGACGAATCCACCTTGATTACGGCGGTGATGGTGGGCGTCATCGCGGGCGGTCGCCTGGGCCACGTCCTCCTCTATGCGCGCGAGGAGTTCGCCGCGGACCCGATGATGCTCTTCCGGGTCTGGCAGGGCGGCATGGCCAGCCATGGCGGCTTTCTCGGCGTGCTTCTCGCCGGCGTGTGGTTCGCGCGTCGCGCGAAGGCCGACTTCCTTTCCGTGGGCGACCTGCTCTGCGCCCTCGCTCCGGCGGGACTCCTCTTCGGCCGTCTCGCCAACTTCGTGAACGGCGAACTGGTCGGTAATCCGTCCACGGTCGCATGGGCCGTGATCTTCCCGCACGACGGCCCGATGCCTCGCCACCCGTCGCAGCTCTACGAAGCCTTTGGCGAAGGCCTGCTGCCGCTTCTCTGGGTGCTCGTCCGCTACCCGCGTCGCCTACCGCCTGGGCGGATCGCCGGCGAATTCCTCCTGCTCTACTCCGCGGGTCGTATCGTCTCCGAATGTTTCCGTTCCGCCGAAGATGGCTTCGTGCTTGGCCTCACCGCGGGGCAGTTCTGGACGCTCCCGCTAGCCGTGCTGGGGTTGTTCCTCGTCCTACGTTCCCGCCGAACGGCTGAATGATGTTGCCCGTGCGGGCGGACGGTGGGAAAACCTCTTCGCGCCATGACGAACGTCCCGCTCCTTGATCTCGGCCCGCAGAACCGCGCCCTCGAGGCCCAGTTCGAGACCGCCTTCCGCGATGTCCTTCGCTCGAATATGTTCATCATGGGTCCGCGCCTCGAGGCCTTTGAGAAGGACTGTGCTTCGTTCCTTGGCGTCAAACATGCCCTCGGCGTCTCTTCCGGCACGGACGCGCTCCTGCTCGCGCTCATGGCGCTCGACATCGGCGAAGGCGACGAGGTCCTCCTGCCATCCTTCACCTTCTTCGCCACCGCGGGTTCCGTGGCCCGCCTCGGCGCGATTCCGGTCTGGGTCGACGTCGACCCGCACTCCTTCAACATCGACCTCGCGGACGCAGCCCGGAAGGCCGGCCCGCGCACCCGCGCGATCATGCCGGTGTACCTCTTCGGCCAGTCGCTCGATCTCGATGCCCTTCAGGCCTTTGCCTCAGCCCATAAGCTTCGCGTCATCGAGGACGCCGCCCAGTCGATGGGCGCCCGCTGGAAGGGACGCAGCACGATGTCGTCCGGCGACTTCGGCGCCACGAGCTTCTTCCCGTCCAAGAACCTCGGCGGCATGGGCGACTCTGGCCTAGTCACGACGCAGGACGACGCGCTCGCCGAGCGCGCGCGTATCCTCCGGGTCCACGGCATGCAGCCGAAATATTTCCACCGCGAGGTCGGTGCCAACTTCCGCATGGACCCGCTCCAAGCCGCATTGCTGCACATCAAGCTGCCGCACCTGCCGGAATATAACTGCGCGCGCGCAGGCAATGCCAACTTCTACCATTCCTCCCTCAAGGGTCGCGTGGGTATCGCCGAGAACCGTCCGGGTGCCGACAAGGCCGCGAAGATTCTGCTCCCGGTCGACTTCTCCGGCCAAGGCATCTGGAACCAGTTCACGCTTCGGGTGACCGGTGGTCGTCGCGATGCGCTCAAGGCGTTCCTGACTGCCCGCAAGATCGGCTGCGAGATCTACTACCCGATCCCGCTCCACCGCCAGCAGTGCTTCACGGAACAGAAATATCGTGGCCACGATAGCGTGCCGGTCTCCGAACAGCTTTCCGCCGAAGTACTCAGCATTCCGATCTTCCCCGAACTCAGCGTCGAACAACGCCAGTGGGTCTCCGACTCGCTCGCCGATTTTGCTGCGGGGAAGACAGAGTAAAGGCGCCGTAGGCGCGGAGATTCCGAGGTGCAAAGGTGCAAATCGGCCTACGGCCTGTGCAAAGGTGCAAATGTGGGAGTCACTCAATGGGTGACGGGTGACAGCCATCGGGGCATCAGCCTTTCTGGTGTCGGCCGTTCAGCCTTCGGCAGCCGGCTCCGGGTTCCCGCTGCTGATGCCCGAGTCGCCGGCGCCCGCGCCCGTCACCCGCCACCTGAAGTTTGTTCTACCTTTGCACTTTTGCACAGGAGCTCCGCTCCGATTTGCACCTTTGCACAGCTTCTCTCCGGTCTCCGGTTTCCCTTTGCCGCGGAACTAACCGCCAACCGCTAACCGCCGATACCTTCGGGTTTAGAAAAACCTGACCGTCTTCACCCGCATCTTCTCGTGCTCGGCGTCGGTGCAAGCGGCGTCAATCGGCACGGACGGGGCTTTGTCGTTCGGCACCACGAGCTTGTTGGCCAGCAGGTACTGTTCGACCTCGGCGCCAGAGATATCGGGCAGCATCACGCCATCGATCTCGACGCACGGGGAAAGGCGCTGACCGGTCTTTTCGACCATCTCGGCGTAGTTCGTCGGGCTATTGATGATGTCCACGTCCTGGTAGTTGAGGGCGTACTTCGCCATGATGGCGCGGACGCCGTTGCTCCAGCCGCAGCTGGGTTTGAGGTAACAACGGATATTCATGACCCTACCAATGCCTCCCCGCCGCGGTTAATCAAGCCCGACGGGACTTTTTCCCAGGCAGGACTCCGTCGTTGGCGGCTTCGGGCTCATACCAGTAGCCGATCCCGTGGATAGTCCGCAGGCAATCGAGCGCGCGTCCGTGATCGGTGTAGGCGTCGCGGATTTTTGCGATGTATTGGTCGAGCGAGCGGCTACGGATATCAGCGTGCACGCCCCAAACGGCGTGAATCAGGCTATGGCGACTGATGATGACGCCTGGATTTGCGTGCAGGTGATAGAGAATGCCGAGTTCCTTGCGGCCGAGCTTACGTTTCTTGTTTCCGCCGAAGACAATCTCGAGCCGCTCGGGATGCACCTCGGCTCCGTTGAAGAGGAACACGTCCGTGCCGAGAGCGGCATTGCCAGTGAGGCGGCTGTCGCCAGCGGTCTCACTCCGGCGCAGGACGGCACGGATGCGCGCGACGAGTTCGTCCGGGTGATGCGGCTTGCCGACAAAATCATCGGCGCCCGCCTCGAGGGCCTGCGCGACGTGATGCCCATCGCGCTGCGCGGAGAGGAAGATGACCGCGGGCGAGTGGCTCAGGCGGCGGATCTTGTCGAGCACCGCGAGTCCGTCCAGGTCCGGCAGGCTTGGGTCAAGCAGCACGAGATGCACATACGACTCTCCCACGAATTTCAGGGCGGTGGCGCCTTTATGAAAGACTTGGGTGGAGAGGCCGGCGTTCAGAAGTTGATCAGCGAGCGTGGCGGCGAGGCTACGATCGTCTTCAATAATGACCACCAGTGGCTTCTGCTTGGGGCTCATGCAGAATCAGGGAGGGGGGTAAGACTAGGGGTATTCACTTATGTAAAAAAGCCCGCAGGGTTGCCAAGCCTCATTAAATGTTCTATTTTAATAGAAATGAGTGATGCCCCCGAGCCATCCCCCCAACGCAAGCTGACCATCCGGATCTTCTTGGTCCTGTTCGTGGCCTCAGCGATCTTCATGTCTTGGTTTGGGGTGATGCAGCAGCGGAAGCATGGGCCGAAGTCCGACGGTAAGCCTAAGGACCCCTACGAAGACCGGAGCCTGTTCGGCCGCTGACCTGCCTGGCAGGGGGGGGCTGGCACGGGACTTTCCAAAAATCTTGACCAGTGGGACTTCGTTCCTAAGTTCCTCACTTCCACCGACCGCCCCCTTCGTCTAGCCCGGTCCAGGACACCTCGTTTTCATTGAGGTAACTGGGGTTCGAATCCCCAAGGGGGCGCCAGGTGGAAGCTTTTAAGATCCGGTCTCTCCACGAGGGGAGGGCGGAGCCTTATTTCCGGGTTACTCACATTGCCCCTTGCCTCAGTTCAAAATTTATTGAAACATCAGGAAGCCCCTGATCCTAGGCCCTGCCCCTGATGAAGCCCCCCTCTGAAAAGTCAGCCGGACGCCGTAAAAGCCGCCCGTCATTCGAGCCCCTTCAGCCGCACGAGATCGAACTCGCCGATTTCTTCGTGCGCATGGCCGGTATTCTGGGCGTTCCGCGCTCGGTCGCCGAAATCTATGCCCTCCTTTATGTGTCCTCGGGACCCCTCGATTTCGACCACATCCAGGGACGGCTAGGGATTAGTAAAGGCTCTGTCAGTCAAGGACTTAAGTTCCTTCGAGACCACGAGATGATCCTTTCGGTCAAGGAAAAGGGCGCCCGTCGTGAGCGCTGGCAGCCTACCCCTTCACTGGCGGCTTCCCTCGTCACCCTTCTCCGCAGCCAAGTGCTTCCCGCCCTCGAGCAAGCTCAGCCTGGCCTTCAACGCGTCCTCGCCGATGCCCAAGAGCGTGGCGCTCAGCCCGAAGTGATTGAGCGGCTCAGCCGGCTCAACCGCTGGAACAGCCGAGCCCTCGAGCTCGCGCCCCTGCTTCTCCCTCCTCCGGGAGCCTGACCCTTTCTGCCGGCTTAGCCGGTGACAGTTCATCTTGCCCGTACGTGCACGCGAAATTCGCCTCCACGTGCGGTAGCCTGC
>CALEEU010000176.1 GCA_937875975.1 uncultured Opitutia bacterium
AGGTGCACGGTGGTCGACTGGTAGTTAGCCTTGATCGAGCAACCCCGACCGCAGTCGGTCGCCCAGAAACACGCGGCGCGTTCCTGCATGGCCTTGGCGATGATCTTCTGCGCCTTGGGATTATTCGGGTGTAGGCGGGCCGGGAAGTTCACATGGTCCTGGCGGGTTGAGAGAATCGCGCGATGGATCGGGATCACCGGGATGCCGAACTTGGCGACGTGCTTCTTGACGTAAAGCTCACCGGCGCGGGCTTTGGGCGCAGGCAGGAGCGTACCGTTCGGGGAATCGGGAGTATTCTCGAGGCCTTCATTGGAGCCGTAGACGCCGACGAGCATCTCTACCTTGTCGTAATAAGGCGCGACGTCGTCGTAACTGAGCGGCCAATCGAAGCCGAGGCCGTCACGGGAATAGGGCTTGAAGTCGTAAGGACCGTTGCGGAGCGAGATGCGGCCCCAGTGATTGGTGCGTCCGCCGAGCATGCGGGAGCGCCACCAATCGAAGCGCTGCTTCGGATCAGTCGACGCTTGGGTGTAAGGCTCGCCGGGGACTTCCCAGCCACCGTCGACGGTCGCGTCATGAAAACCGAACGGTTTCTCCTTGGTGCTCATGCCGCGCAACGGAGCATCCGCACGGGACTGGAACATTGGGGTCTCGGTGACCGGGTCGTAATTACGACCGGCCTCGAGCATGAGGACCTTTACGCCGTTCATGGTGAGCGTGTAGGCGGACTGTCCGCCTCCCGCGCCGGAACCGACAACGATGACGTCGTAGGTGGCCTGCAGTTCTTTTTCGGTGATGATAGCCATGGGTATGGTGGAGTGAGATTACTTAGAAGCGCGGAATTGCCAAACTTCGTTAAAGAAACCCGCGGCGGGGATGGCGCCCGGCGCGACGGCGTCGGGGGCGACCTTGAGGTCGACCACAGCCCAATCCGGCAGCTTGGCGACCTGGCGGGCGTTATTCAGGTAGTCGTACTCGCGGTAGGTGAAGCTGCTGTTGATCACGACGTACTTCTGAGGATTCAGAGGGTTCGGGTAGATGAGAATTGGCGCATGGTCGGCGGACGAATAGGTCTTGCCGTCGACGATGAGTTTATCAGCGGTCCACTGAATCGGCAATTTAGCGACGATCTTGGCGAGCACGGCGTTCGAAGAAGGATCACCCCAGAGGATGAGGTTACTCTTTGCGATGTCCTCGTCCTTAACCTGCGCATCGGTCTTCGTGGGCGCATCGCCGCGGAACTGACGACGCCATTCACGGGCGGCGCGCTCCATCTCGGACTTCACCCAGCCGCCGACCTTGGCGTTGAGAGGCTGGCCCGTCGGAGCGACATAAAGGAACGAGTCCATGAAGGCATCGTCGATGGGACCAGAAAGACCATGGCGCTTGCGGGCGCCTTGGTCGTCGTAGGCGGAGACCTGCGTCCACTCGCCGTTCTTGGCCGCCCGGGCGAAGGTCGCTTTCCAGGAGCGGTCGGAACCAGCCTTGACGGAAGTCAGGACCTTCTGGCCGTCGATGGTCACGGCGGTCGGGGCGAACTGGGACTGCACGGCATCACCGGACGCGAAGTCGAGGGTGAGACCAGCGACGTTCGTAGTCTTTACTTCGATAGAGCGCTCTTCGACCAGCTTGGCGTCGACCTGGGCCTTCTGCCAGTGCTCGACCATGCGGTCGACCCGGACCCAATGCATGCGGTCATAACGGAGGAAGTAGGTGGCGAAGGAGACTTCCTTCGGCGTACGGACGCGGCCATTGGCGGCGATGGCGGCGAGGCGGCGTTCGATCTCGACCATGGAGTCAGGGTGGATCTTATGGGCGGTCTGCGGTCCGATGATGTGCGTCAGCTCCATGCCAAGCTTACCCATCTCGCGGGCCATCACGTCGGCGGCCTGCTTCTGTTTATCGAGCTCACCGCTATAGGCGACCGTCGGGGCGTTGCGGAAGTTGATGGCGACGTCGGAAGCGTTGTACCAAGCCCAGAGGGTCTTCTGCCAGGACGGGATTTTGGAGACATCCTCGTTCTGGAAGACGTTCAGGAATTCCGGGGTCTCAGAGAAACCCGCACCCGGATTGATGCCGCACCAGCGATCGGTGTAGTGGGCGCCGAACTGCCAGACGGCCGCGCCGCCCATGGAGAACCCGCGGATGAACAGACGGTCGTCGTCGATGTTGTAGCTCTTACGGGCGTGGGCGTAGGCCTCCCAGAGGTCGACTTCACCGGCCATCTTGTTGGCGCAGCAGTAGCGGCCGTAGAGGTGGAGCACGAGTCGGTTGTTGGCCGGAAGCTGACCGACGTTCGCGCGACGGTCCTTCAGGAACGCGAGTTCGCTGAGGGTCTCGCCACGACCGTGGCACCAGAAATCTAGGCGCATCAGCGAGCCCGCGTAATTGTCTGGGATGACCATGCCGTAAGGCTGCACCGAGCCGTCGATCTTTGACTTATAGCCACGGACGACGAGGCCCGTCTGGCGGATCCACGGGGTCTCGCCCTTCAGGAAAGAAGCCGCCCGTGCCTTGCCTTCGGCGATGAGGTCATGGGCGACCTTGAATTCGCCCTTGTTGAAATACTCGTTGTACTTGCCGGCCCAGTCGACGGCCTTGTGGAAGATCTCGAGGTCGGCCAGGAATTCCTCGAGGCGAGGGTTCTTCGCCTGAGCCTTAGTAGCGGCGTCGATGGCCGTGCGCAGTTCGGCGAGCTCCTTGGTCAGCGCGACCTTCTCGGCCTCAGGCAGCGCCACCGCCTTATCAGTCGGCGGGATCGGCCGGACAGCGGCAGGGATATTATCCTTCGGACCATCGGCTAAAGCCACGGCAGCAAAAAGAGAAAGAAGAAGGAAGGAGCGCATGGAAATGAATGGGGGAAGGACCTTGGGCAGGCCTTTCTGGGGGTGCCAATGGTCTACACTACGACCCACCTGACCGACAAGTGTTCCTTCTAGCCAGATAACGACACGAATGGGTCCTGCTGGCCATTTTCCTCGCCTCCGCCCTTCCCCTTCCTCACATCTCCGGGCAATGGCCCTA
>CALEEU010000177.1 GCA_937875975.1 uncultured Opitutia bacterium
GGTAGTCGAAGCCCTTGAGCTTGATGCGGATTTTGGTGCGGGCCATCGGGAAGGGGGAGTTGGGGGGTGAGATTAGGTGCGGGCCGGGGCGCGGGAGGAGGTCTCGACGACCTGCTTGAGGATCTGCGCAGGAACCTGCTCGTAGTTAGCGGGTTCCATAGAGAAAGAGGCGCGGCCCTTGGAGAGAGAACGGACATCCGTAGCGTATCCGAACATTTCCGCCAGCGGGACGCGGGCATCGATGTTGCAAAGGCCCATCTTGGTTTCCATGCCCTGAATCTGACCACGGCGGCGGTTAAGGTCGCCCATGATATCGCCCTGGTATTCTTCCGGGGTGACGACTTCGACCTTCATGATGGGCTCGAGGAGGATCGGCTTGGCTTCCTTCATGGCTTCCTTGAAAGCGAAGATGCCGGCCATCTTGAACGCCATTTCGTTCGAGTCCACTTCGTGGAAGGAACCAAAGACGATGCGGGCCTTGAAGTTAATGACGGGGTAACCAGCGACCGTGCCGTTATTGGCAGCTTCGCGGATACCTTCGATCGCGGGCTTGATGAATTCCTTAGGGATGACGCCACCAACAATCTCGCTGATGACTTCCTCGGGTTTTTCACCAGCAACGCGCGTGGCGACTGGGTTGGGTTCGAGTTTGATTTCAACGTGACCGTACTGGCCACGTCCACCCGACTGGCGGATGAACTTACCCACGCCTTCGGAAGCCAGGTTGATGGTCTCGCGGTAGGAAATCTGCGGCTTGCCGGACTTGGCTTCGACGCGGAATTCGCGCTTGAGGCGGTCGACGATGATTTCGAGGTGGAGCTCGCCCATGCCGGAGATGAGGGTCTGGCCCGTCTCAGGATTGGAAGTGACGCGGAAGGTCGGGTCTTCCTGAGCGAGACGCTGCAGGCCGATGGAAAGACGCTCTTGGTCACCCTTGGAGTTAGGCTCGATGGACATCGAGATAACGGGCTCGGCGAAGGTGGTCTTCTCGAGGATCAGGTCGTCTTCGGCGGTCAGGGTGTCGCCCGTGATGATTTCCTTAGGTCCGATGATCGCGCAGATGTCACCCGAGTAGGCGACGTCGATTTCTTCGCGGTCCATCGCACGCAGGAGCACGATACGGGAAATGCGCTCGTTCTTGCGAGTGCGAGGATTGTAGAGGGCTTCGCCCTTCTTGAGCTGTCCGCGGTACACGCGGTAGAAGACGAGCTGACCGACGTGCGGGTCAGACCAGAGTTTGAAGCAGAGGCCGGTGACCTTGGCCTTGTCGTCCGGACCAATGGTGATCTCCGTGTCGCCGTCGTCGATGAACGCCTTCTGGGGACGCATGTCGATTGGGGAAGGGAGGAAGTCGACAACGCAGTCGAGGAGCATCTGAACGCCCTTGTTTTTGAAGGCAGAACCAGGAATGACGCCGATAAAGTTAAGGGACAGGGTGGCCTTACGGATACCCGTGCGCATTTCTTCGATCGTCACTTCGTGACCATCGAGATACTTGGCAGCGAGGACGTCGTCAAAGTCAGCGAGACCTTCGATGAGCTTGGTGCGCCACTGTTTGGCTTCTTCCTTCTGCTTCTCGGGAATTTCGATCACGTCGAACTTCATTCCCTTCGGGTCGGTTTCGTCGTAAAGGTAGGCGACGTTCTTGATCAAATCGATCATGCCCTTGAATTCTTCACCCTGGCCGATCGGAATGAAGAGCGGGTGGGCGTTGCCCTTAAGCTTTTCGCGGATGTCGTCGACGGCGCCGAAGTAATCAGCACCGGTGCGGTCCATCTTGTTCACGAAGGCGACGCGCGGGACGCCGTACTTGTTCATCTGGCGCCAGACGGTCTCAGACTGGGGCTGCACACCGGCAACGGCGCAGAAAACGGCAACAGCGCCATCGAGCACGCGGAGCGAGCGTTCCACCTCGGCCGTGAAGTCCACGTGACCCGG
>CALEEU010000178.1 GCA_937875975.1 uncultured Opitutia bacterium
TCGGTGCCGACAAGCATCTCCCAGAGGTCCTCGCGATGCTCAAGGAGAACGCCGACGCCGATCCGATCCTCCGTCACGCCGGTTCGTTCGCCATCGACCACCTCTGCAAGACCGCCGAAGCCTTCGACGCTGTGGCCAAGGACGATAACGCCTCCGTCCGCCTCGCCGCCGTCATCACCCTTCGTCGTCGTAACGATGCTTCCGCTGCCCGTTTCGTGAAGGACAAGTCGACGATCGTCGCTGATGAAGCCATCCGGGCGATCCATGACCTTGGATTCGAGGCCGGCCGCCCCGCCGTCGCCGCGCTGATTGACGACTTGGGTGCCCGCGAATGGACGACTTTCATGCTGCGTCGCCTGACGCACAGCGCCTTCCGTCTCGGCGGCGAAGCGAACGCCGCCCGCGTGGTGGCCATCGCCGCCAACGAGAAGCTGCCAGCCGAAGCCCGCGCCGAAGCCCTGCGCCTCCTCGCCCTCTGGGCCAATCCGTATCCCGTCGACCAGTCGACTGGCCATTGGGCTCCGCTGCCGGCCCGCGCCGCCAAGGAACTCCGCGCCAGCCTGAGCGCCGCGTTGCCGATGCTCCTGAAGGGCGAGTCTGATATCCTCCGTGCTTCGCTTGAACTCGTCGAACAGTACAAGCTCGAGGTGGCCTCGCTCTCCAACGAACTGCTCTCCGGCCTGGTCGCCAATACCAAGCTCAGCGGATCTGCCCGCGCCAAGGCCCTCCACCTTTGGCTGGAGCGTAAGCCCGCTGACCTCACTGAGGTCGCCGGCAAGTATGCCAAGGACAAGCAGGATGAAGTCGCCATGGTCGCCATCGGCGCGCTCGCCCATCTGAATCCTGCGCAGGGCCTCATCGAACTCGCCAAGTCTGCTTCGACTGGCTCTGCCGCCCGCCGTCAGGGCGCTTGGAAGGCTCTCGCCAACTTGCCTGCACCTGGTGTCGACGCGCTCTTCGTCGAGAACCTCAAGGCACTCGAGAAGGCCAAGGGTATCTCGCCGGCCGCGATTGAACTCCTCGAAGCCGCCGCGCTCCGCTCCGAGCCTTCTGTGAAGTCGGCCCTCGCCGCCACGCAGAAGGCGATCGCAGGAGGCTCCGACAAGCTCGCCAAGTGGCTGCCCGCGCTGGAAGGCGGCGACGCCAAGAACGGCTTCGCGCTCTTCACCGCTCTGCCGGCCGGCCAGTGTCTCCGTTGTCACCGCGCATCAGATGATGCCCATGCCGCCGGCGGCGAAGCCGGCCCGAACCTCGCCGGCATCGCCAAGCGCGGCGACCGTCGCTACCTCCTCGAATCCGTCGTGAACGCCGGCGCCGTCGTCGTCTCCGGTTACGGCACCGTCAATCTCGACCTTGCCAACGGCGGCGCCTTGGTCGGCACCCTCATCAAGGAAGAGAAGGAGCACGTCGACGTCGACGTCGCCGGCAACCGCTGGCGCGTGGCGCGCAAGGACATCAAGGCCATGAGCGCCCCCGTCTCCGGCATGCCCGCGATGGACGCCCTGACCTTGAACGAAGTCCGCGATATCGTCGCCTGGCTCGCCACGCTCGAGAAGGCGCCCAAGAAGGCCAAGGTCGCCGATCCTAAGCCGCTGGATATCGCAACCATCAAGCCCGTCGTCACCACCGCGGTCGCGAACGTCGACCCCGCCGTGATGGCGGCCGGCAAGCAGGCCTTCATGACCTGCATGGCCTGTCACGGAGCGAACGGCGAAGGCACCGTCCTCGCGCCGCCGCTGGCCAAGTCCAACTGGGTCAACGGCCCCGTCGAGAACCTCATCCGCATCCAGCTGCGTGGCCTGCAGGGCCCCATCACCGTCTCCGGCAAGCAGTACACGCCTCCCGTGCCCATGATGGCCCTGCCGCACCAGACCGACGAGCAGATCGCCGCCGTCCTGACCTACGTCCGCAATAGCTTCGGTAACTCTGCTCCGGCCGTCACGCCTGACCAGGTCAAGGCGCTGCGCGGCGAAGTCGGCAAGCCTATGCTGACCGAGGCAGATCTCGTTCCGACGAAGTAAGCAAACGGCCAAGTGCAGGTCCGGTCTTCGCGCGAGGACCGGGCCTACTCATGGTCGGAGGTGTTAGCGGTTGGCGGTGAGCGGACAGGAGAGACGAAAATTCAAAGGGAGACCGGAAACCGGGTAGGATGCTGCGGATATATGGTCCCCAGCTAAT
>CALEEU010000179.1 GCA_937875975.1 uncultured Opitutia bacterium
GCTGTGCATAAGTCCGCGGATAACCCGTGGGATTATGCCCTTCCCCTGCCCTCCGACGGCTCCCTATTATCGCCCTCCCGCATGGCCGACCCGGAAACCATCAGCCGAGACTTCGTGCACCTCCACGTGCATACGGACTACAGCATGCTCGACGGCTGCAGCCGCATCGACCGCCTGATGGAGCGCGCGTGCGATATGAACATGCGCGCGGTGGCGATCACCGACCACGGCAACCTCTTCGGCCTCTTCGATTTCTGGAACGAGGCCAAGCAGCGCTCCAAGGGCGACGTGAAGCTCAAGCCCCTCCTCGGCTGCGAGCTCTACCTCGTCTGGGACCACGCGCTCACCGACAAGCCGGATCGTCGCGAGCACAAGTACTTCCACATGGGCGTGCTCGCCCGGAATTTCAAAGGCTACCAGAACCTCACCAAGCTCGTCTCCGACGCGCACGTGCGCGGCCTGCACTACAAGCCACGCACTGACCTCGAGCAGCTCGCCAAGCACGCCGACGGTCTGATCGGTTTCTCCGGCTGCCTCCAGGGCGTCATCCCGCAGGCGCTCCTCCGCGGCGACTACGAAGCCGCCCGCAAGGCCTGCGGTAAGTTCGTCGAGATCTTCGGCCGCGAGAACTTCGTCATCGAGCTCATGGACCACGGCCTCGAGGAGCAGAAGCGCATCATCGCCGACCTCCTCAAGCTCGCCGGCGAGTTCCAGCTCCGCGTCGTCGCCACCAACGACGTCCACTACGTCGACGCCAGTGATTCCGTCGCGCACGACGCGATGCTCTGCATCCAGACCGGGGCCCGCCTGGCCGACGAGCGCCGCATGCGCTACTCCGCCACGGAGTTCTACCTCAAGAGCGAAGCCGAGATGCTCCGCGTCTTCGGCGAAGTCCCCGAGTCCATCAAGAACACCGTCGCCATCGCCGAGATGTGCGACGTTAAGCTACCCGTCGGCCAGAACAACTACCCCGTCTACATCTTCAGCGAAGGCGTGAAGCCCAAGGCCTCCGATAAGATCGACGAGATCCTCGACGGCTACGAGCAGCTCAAGAACGGCCTGCTGGTCTCCGCCGGCAAGCCGGGCGACTTCGTCATCGAGGCCGAGAAGCGCAAGGCCATGCGGGCCAACGGCTCCTACCTGCTCGAGCAGGTGAAGGCCGGCCTCAAGGAACGCTACGGCGTCGATTACGACGACGCCAAGGCGTGGAAGGACGAGAAGGTACCCGGCCCGGGGCAGACCAGCCCCGCCGAACTGTGCCGCCGCGTCGACTACGAGATGGGCGTCATCGCGGGCACGGGCTTCGTCGACTACTTCCTCATCGTCTGGGACTTCATCGACTGGTCGCGTCGCCATGACATCCCCGTTGGCCCGGGCCGAGGCTCGGGTGCTGGCTCGATCGTGGCGTATTGCCTCAAGATCACCGACATCGATCCGATCCGCTTCGGCCTGCTCTTCGA
>CALEEU010000180.1 GCA_937875975.1 uncultured Opitutia bacterium
CCCGGACGCCGGCGCGCACCCATGACCCGCTCGATGAAGTAGAAGACCAGGCCCAACAACAGGAGTCCCAGCAGGTGCTTGACCGTGTGAGCCTGAATTACCATCGGGAAGGCTTACTTCTTCTCGACGATCCACATATTGCGGAACTCGACGGCGTCGCCGTGCCACTGCAGGCCGAGCGGGAGCTTGTCCGCATGCTTCACGTAAGGGGGATTCTTCTTATGGCTGCTCGGGCCAATGTATTCGATGCCGTCCTGCACCTTGACGCCGTTCATCACGACGGTGATGCGCGTCTTGCTGGCGACAGTGCCGTCGGCGTTGAAGCGCGGCGCGGTGAATTCGATATCGTAGCTGTTCCAGCTGCGGGATGGCAGACAGGCGTTGAAGGCGGGCGGCTGCTGGCCGTAGATCGCGGCCGTCATGCCGTCGGCGTAAGTCTCGGTCTTGGAGCAATCGAGGACCTGGAGCTCGTAGGTCTTCATGAAGAAGATGCCGCTGTTCGAATTACCCTGACTCTTTTTCTTGGGGTCGGTGTCGTAACCAGCGGCGGAGCGCCATTCGACGTGCAAGGTGACGTCGCCAAAGGTGCGCCGGGTGCGGATGCTGTTACTGCGGGCGATCATCACGCCGTCCTTGATCTCCCAGGTCACCGGGGTCTTGAGCTTCGCGTTCGGGACGGCATCCGCCACCCACTCATTGGCCGAGTCGGCACCGCCGACGAGCACGATGGCGCCGGCCGGGGCGGCGGCCTCGTTGCACTTGAGCTTGGAAGCCTCGGCACGGGGCGGCTGCGGGCGCGCGGAGTCATGCACGCGCCACTGGGTGCCCGGGATGAAAGGGGTGTCGGTATAGCCTTCGGCGGCGACCAGGCCGCTGGCGGCCACAAGGGAGAGGAAGGAAGCGAGGCGCATGGTGGGTGGGGTGGAGACAGGTTGAAGGTACGGAGGTTCAACGGAAAGGGGAAATCTGCTCAAGGGGTAGGGGTAGGGGCCGGGGTAGGGGTAGTCGATCCAGCCACCCGCCACCCGTGGCCGCCACCTGCCACCCGAAGCGACACCCCCTGCCCCCACCCCTAAATTAGCCTATTTTACCCCCTTTCCATCCCTACCCCTACCCCTGCCCCACCCCCTATTCCATTGCCCTACCCTGCCCAATTCTCCAACTTACGGCCCATGTCCGCGCCCAAGGCCCGCTTCACCCTCGAATTTGAAAAGCCCCTCCGGGAGCTCGAGGACAAGATCAATTCCCTCCGGGCCTCCTCCGAGTCCGCCGGGATGGACGTCGCCAAAGAGGTCAAGTCCCTCGAGGTCAAGATGGAGCAGACCCGCCGCGAGGTCTACGGCAACCTGAACCCCTGGCAGCGCGTCCAGCTGGCCCGCCACCCCCGCCGCCCCTACTCCCTGGACTACATCGGGATGCTGTTCGACGACTTCCAGGAGTTGCATGGCGACCGTCTCTACATGGACGACGAGTCCATCGTCGGCGGTACCGCTTTCTTCGAAGGACGTCCGGTCATGGTCCTCGGCCAGCAGAAGGGCCGCGACACGAAGGAGAACCTCCGCCGTAACTTCGGCTGCCCGAATCCCGAAGGTTACCGCAAGGCCCTTCGCCTGATGAAGATGGCCCACACCTTCGGTCTCCCGATCATCACCCTCGTCGACACCCCCGGAGCCTTCCCGGGCATCGGCTCCGAAGAGCGCCACGTCGCCGAAGCCATCGCCGTCAATCTCCGCGAGATGAGCCAGTTCGGCGTGCCGATCATCACCTTCGTCATCGGCGAAGGCGGTTCTGGCGGCGCCCTCGGCATCGCCGTCTCGAACAAAGTCTACATCCTCGAGAACGCCTACTACTCCGTCATCTCGCCCGAAGGTTGCGCGGCCATCCTCTTCAAGGATCGCGCCCATGCCCCGAAGGCCGCCGAAGCCCTGCGCCTCGACGCCCCGAATCTCCTCAAGCTCGGCGTCGTCGACGGCGTCGTCAAGGAACCGCTCGGCGGCGCCCAGGAAGATCCGGCCGCCACCGGCTCCGCCATCCGCAAGACCCTCCGCGATTCGCTCGCCGACCTCGCGAAGGCCTCGCCCGAAAAGCTCATCGCGATGCGTTACGCCAAGTTCCGCGCCATGGGCGTCTTCTCGGAGTAAGCCCGCCGGCCAGACCAAAGAAAAGGGGCGCCGAACGGCGCCCCTTTTCCTTGGTTCATTGACGGCCCTCTCAACCGCCGTTGGCCAGCACCCGGACATAGCGGGTGAAGTTACGTCCATGCTGGTAGACGATGCGCTTGAAGGCGGCAGTATCGGCCAAGGTCGACTGATTGTTCAGCTGCTGGAGACCGCGCAGTTCCTTCGAGCCTTCGGGCGTCAGGATGGTGATCGAGATTTCCACGCCGCGGATGGTATAAGGCATATAAGGCAATGGGGCCACGTTGACCGTGGGGCCGGGATTAAGGATGTCCGGATACATGCGGTTGGAGAAGACTCGCAGGCGACCGAAATAGTAATCCTTGGGATGGATCTGGCCCGCAGCGGGCATCGCCACCGCTGCCGGGAGACCAGTCGGAGCGTAGCGCAGGCCGGCGGCCGGAGTCGTGCTGGCGGCGGTAGCGGACTTGAAGACGACGCCATAGCCGCCAATATTCGGATTGGAGTTGTACTTCTGCGCCTCGCCCAAGGTCGCCGGAATCACGGGACGAAGGGCCGAATCGACGCGTGCCAGGGGATCACGCAGCGCCGGGGCGGTCGAGGCAGAAGGAAGCGAAGAACTGCACCAGAGCACCATGTTCATCGCCACGACATTCGCACCGATGAAGTTCTGCTCGTCCAAGGTCCAGCAATTCGGCGTGCTATCGATCAGCGTCTTGCTCTTAGGGCCGGAAGCACCGGTGAGCGGGGCGAACTCGGAGATGGTGCGGCTCGCGGACCAATAATCCCAGGGGGTCTTCATCGTCGACGCGACGGGCCCGTCGAGAATGATCGGCAAGGCTTCCTTGAAGGTGTTCTCGGAGTCGACGACCGTACGGTAGACGCCGTAGATCTGCTGGATCTTCTCGCCCGGCATATCGAACGGCGAGCGGTGTCCGATACGGTAAGCCACCGCACAGACATCGCCGCGCACTTGGCGACGCGAAGTCGCGTCGGCGTTCCACCGCGGCCGGTCCAACGGAGCCGAGAAGAGCATGATGATGGGCTGGTCTACCTTATGGATATTGCCCACGGCCGCCGGCGCCGAGGCCGGAGCGCCCGCTCCGCCAGGAATGATGACTTCCATCCAGCATCGCCCGTCGGAACGAAGCGAGGCGGTGGAGAAGTCGTTCTCCATGGCATCAAGGACGCCACGGGCTTCCGACTGGCTGGAGAGATCGGCGACCGCACGGTCGTAGACGCGCAGCGTATCGGAAGCGATGGAGACCACCGTCAACACGATGACCACCATGATGACGGTGGAGAGCAGGACCTCCAGGAGCGTGAAGCCGGCGCGGAGCTTGCGGGAGAGGGTTTTCATCGGCTGATGACGATATTCTGGACGAGGATGGGGGCGCTACCGGGGTTCTTGAAGATGTTGAAATCCGTGTAGTCGTGGGGGAAGAACTCCGCCACGACGGGCAGGTAGGCCAGGGCGTAATCCGAAGGCTCGGGCGGCAGGTCGGTCGTGCCGGGGACGTACTTGATCGCGGGGTCGGGTTCGCCGTTGGCGTTGATTTGGACGCGCTGGCCATTGAGCAACTTGGAGAGCGTCAGGCGCACGCGCATCGGGGTGCCGATGACGTTTCGCGCCGAAGCGCCCATCGCCGTGAAATTCTTGCCGTTACCGTCCGCGGAGGCCACCTCCATGATCGATGGATTGGAGGAGAGCGCGTACACCGCGCCGTTGAAGTCGACGGTCGCCGTCACGATCTTGCGCTCATAGACGTAGAGCCAGACGGCCGCATCGGTGTTCTTCGCGCCGCGAAGGAGACGATAGGCGAGGTCGAAGTTGGAGGCCGGCTGGGCGATCGGAGAGGGATCGAGCGCCGGGATACCCACCTGCAGGTAAGTCGAGTTGGCCGCCATTCCCGTGGTGTCGCCAGCCTGATGATAGATGATCGAACGAGGATTATCCAAGGCGGCCACCAAACGGGTGACGCCCGAAAGCGCCCGGTTGGTCTGCATGATGTCGTCGACCTGCTGGAAGGTGGAACCAAGGATGCCGACGAGCGACAAGATCGCGACGCCGACGATGCCAATCGCGAGGGTGACCTCGACGAGGGAGAAACCCCGGCGGGCGGACGTTGAGCTGGGAGGGGGGATCATCTGAGGGAAATTACTTGGCGGTATCCATCTCGCCGGCATCGAGCGTCATCGAGATATCGCCGTTCGGACGGAGGGAGATCGCCGCGAACTGGGTCTCGCTGGAGACATCGATCGCAGCCTTCCCCGCTCCGGTGTTCCGGGCGGTGGCGAGGGCGAGCACCAGCAAGGTGCGGCCGAGGTGATTGGAAGCACCCGTTCCCTGCAGCTCGACATAATACCATGTCTTCGGGTTGAAGTCGGCGCCGATGGCGACCAAGGACGTCGGCTGGGTCACCGGCGCGTACTTCATCGTCGGCGGGCTGGAAGTCGGCGAATCCAGCGGGGCCTTGTTGGCAATATTATCCGCGACCTGGCCGATGACGCTCCGCCGGGTACCGGCGGCGACGGAAAGACTCATGGTCGTGGCGGTGTCCGTGGCCGGCGGAACGAAGACGACTCCCTTGGGCAGGAGCTGAGGGGGCTCGGGAGAGAACCACTCGTAAGGAGTGACCGTGGTGTCGGTGATCGCGGCAGGGTCGCGGCCGCCCAGTTTCGCGGCGCTGACGCCCCCGACGACCAGCACCACCTGGCGCAGATGGTTTAACTCGTCATCGGGATCGTTGAGAATGAGGAGGCGGTAGCGGGTGGCGTAACTGACGCCGCCCACACCAGGCCCACGGTTCATCAATGCCATCGCCCGAAGCGTCCGCAGGGAGGAGCCGACCACGCGCTGCCCGGCGGCCAGGCCGCCGCCGTCGCCTGGCGAGAGGCCAAGGAACAAAGAGGAGATGAGCAGGATGATCGTGATGACCACCAGCAGCTCGACCAACGTGAAGCCCTTGCGAGCTAAAGAGCGGACGGTCATTATTGGATGGCGAGCACCTTCGCGAAGTCACCGGGGTCCACGCTGGTCTCGAGGTTGGAGAAATCGCCAAGGAGATCGGTGGTGTAGATGATCACCCGGGCGGGGATACCGCTGGTGCCCGTGATGGAACGAATATCTTCCGGCATGGAATCCTCCCCCCGAGGGACGACGATATTACGGATGTTCGTGTTGTTATCGGTATCAAAGATGACGCGGATGTTGTAGTTGCCGAAGCGGTCCACCAGCAGGCTGGTGTTGGTCAGGTTGTCGGGATCATCGAAGTCGTCCTTACCGAAGGAACAGAACTCCTCGCCGTTACGATTCAGCAGTTTGCGGTCGGGAACGGCAAGGGCCGCGCCGGTCGGCTGACGTCCCGAGAGCGCCTTCACGAATTTGAGGTTGGTCGCAGGATCTTCGAGCAGGTGTACGCTATCCTTCGTCGAGTCGTAGGCGGCGCCGATATTGGGATAGAAACCGTAAATCTGACGGTAGCGATTGATGCCGCCGGCCCACTGCGAAAAGGCGGTCGTCGCCGAGGACTGCTTGGCCTTCTTCCGGACCCCCTGGATGGCCGGGAATAAGGCGGCCGACATGATGCCAATGATGGCGATCACCGTCAGGAGTTCGATCAGGGTAAAACCGGCACGACGACGAGGAGTCATGGAAAATCGGGGTGGGATTGGGGAGTATCTATTCTACAAGCCCTGCGGCCCGGTTGAACAGTCAAAAAGGCCCCTCCCCTCCCGGCTTAGCGGATGAAAACAAAGCAGGCCAGCGCCAGCAAAGTAGGCCCTAAGGCCCAAAGGGCCAGTTTCATCGGCGAAACCCCGTCGCCAAAATGACCGGCCAGAATCGACTGGCCAGCCGGATTCGGCGCATTGGCGATCACCGTCATGCCTCCTCCGGCCAAGGCGCCCGAGAGGACCGAGTGACGGAGCGCGTCCGCGATCGGTCCGGAGACCGATAGTGCCGGAACCTGGGCCGCCAGATAGGTGATGGCCGCATTGTCGTTGAAAGCGGTGAGGAAGACCGAGACCGCCATCAAGGCCTTCTCATCGAGCCTCACCAAAACCGGCGAGATCCACCATCCCTGCGTCCCCCCGAGCACGACCAGCCCCGCCAGGAAGAAACCGACCAAGAGCGGACCGCGCAGGCGAATCTGGTCCTGCCACTGCGGCGTCGCCACGGTGAAAGCCAGGAACACCAGGAAACCGCCCACCATCAGGATGGGGTGATGCCCGGCGAGCATGGCGACCGTCCATACCATCAGCAGCAGGTGAACGGAAGTGACCCACGCGGGGATCGAAGCAGGCGAACCCTCGTCCGTGGAAGCGGTCGGGCGCAGGGACATCAGTTCCTTCCGGAACACCAGCAGGTAAGCCACGTTGGAAAGCAGGATCGAGGCGATGGCGGCCTCCCCGAACTGACGGAACACGTCCGCGCTGCTCCAACCCCACTTGGCCGCGACCATCACGACCGGAGGCGCGGCGAAATTGGTCAAGGCGCCGCCGACCGAGACGTTGACGAACAGCAGGGCCAGCGTCGCGTACTTGAGCCGTTCGGACGGCTTCAGGGCGTAGAACTGGGTCGAGAGCAACAAGGCGCCGATCGTCATCGCGGCCGGCTCCGTGATCAACGAACCGAACAACGGGGGCAAGGTGAGGATGACGAACCAGCGCGCGACCGGCGTATCTCCCAGCAGGCGGGCGACGGCGCCGACAAAACGCGCGGCCAGGGCCATGATCGGCCGGGCGGAAGCCAAGGCCATGATGACAAAGACGAAAAGGGGTTCGATGAACTTGGAAGGGCCGACCGGAGCCGACCCCGCTTGCACGGCCGCATAATCGCCCGACTCGACGTAGCGGCAGGCGAATTCCCAACCCTTGCCAGGCCAAGCGATGAGCAGTCCGAACAGCACGAAGGTCCAGATCCCGAACACCGCCTCCACCTCACCGAGCAGATGCAGCAACGATGCCCGGAAATCCGAAGACTGCCCCCGTTCGTTGACGGGTACCCGGCCCGCCTTCACCGCCTCTTCATGGGTCGTCTCCAACCGATGCGCCGCGCGGGCGAACATCGGCGCCACGAACGCATGAACGATAGCGAGAGCGAACACGATGCTCGCGGCGAACAGGAAAGCGTCCTTCTCGACGACGGCGACCAGCTGCGGCCAGAGTTCGGGCTGAGGGGACATACCTCACCGAAGCCCATCCGGAGCCGGTTGGCAATCCTAGCCGAACGTCTACTTTGCCGGCACGACGTCCGGCCGGGCACCGCCCAGGGCTTTCACAAGGTCGACCTGCGCGGCCAGGCGGTCCTGCCGCACCTTGGCCACGGCCACCTGGGATTCGGCCCGCAGACGACGGGCGGCGAGCAGCTCCATCGGGCTGGTCTGCCCCTGTCGAGCACGCTCAGAGGCGATACGATAGGCCTCGTCGGCCGCCTTGGCACGTCGCGCGGCGGCGGTGGCCGATGACGCGGTCTCCCGGACGTCGACCAAGGCGTCGCGGACCTCGCGACAAGCGTTGAGGAAGGCCTTCTCGTAGGCGGCGGCCGCCTGGTGCTGCTCAGCGACGGCTCCTTCGACCCGCGCCGCACCGCGACCGAAATCGAGCAGGGGATAACGGAGATCGACGCCGAGCGAGTGAGTCGCGGTCGCCCCGTCAAACAAGGCGTTGAGCTCGCGGCTCTCGGACCCGATTGCGCCCGTCAGGGTGAAGCTAGGGAAACGCGCGGCTTTGACGTAGCCGATGCGCGCGTTGGCGGCGACGAGCGCCTGCTCCGCGGCAACGACGTCGGGACGACTGGCCAAAAGATCGGTCGGCAGACCTGCCGCCACCGGCGCAGGGAGGCGCAGTCCATCCTGACGGCGAACGGCGATGGTCAGCGCCGGCTGGCCCGTCAGCGTACCGAGGAGGTGCTCGGCGGCGGCGCGCGTCCGGCGGGCATCGGCCAGCGCGGCCACCGCGGCGGAACGGGCGACTTCGGCCTGGGCGACTTCGTTCGGACCAGCGGCGCCCACGGCGGCGCGCTTGGCGACAATAGCCGCTTCCTCATCGCGGGCAGCGAAGACTTCCTGGGCGGCCAGCGATTGCGCGTCCGCGGCGCGGAGGGCGGCGTAAGTCCTCACGACCGCGGCCCCGACGGAAAGCTCGACCATCCGCCTCGCCTCGCGAGCGCCTAACAACTGCGCGCGCGCCGACTCCTCGGCCCGGCGGAGCTTGCCCCAGAAATCCAGCTCGAACGACGTGGTGAGACCACCGCGCGCGGTGGTACGGTGCCGGCCGGTCGTGGCCAGATTCTGATTGTAAGCCCCTTCGCTCAGCTTGCTCGAATTGATCCCGCCGGTGGCATCAACCTGCGGGAAGCCGGCTCCTTCGGTCTCGCCGAGCACGGCAGCCGCCTGCTCCACTCGGCCCACGGCGATGCGCAGATCCGCGTTGGCGACCAACGCCTTCGCCACCAAGGCGTCGAGCTCCGGATCACCGAGCGACTTCCACCATTCGGCGCGGATGGCCGTGCCCCCCTTCCCGGCTTCCGGGAAGACGTCAGCCTCGGGCAGCTCAGGCCGGACGTAATCCGGTCCGACGGTGCAGCCACTGAGGAGGATGGCGGATAAGAGTGCGAGGCGGGGCATCATGGCTGGACGGGAGTCGGCTTTTCCTTTCGGCCCGAAAGCAGATGGAAGAACCACGGGATGAACAAGGTGGCGACGAAAGTGTCGAGCAACATGCCGCCCAGCACGCCCGTACCCATCGACTGGCGGGCCGCAGCGCCCGCGCCACTGGCGAAGGCAAGCGGGACGACGCCGAGCACGAAGGCCATCGAGGTCATGACGAGCGGACGAAGGCGCATGCGCGCAGCTTCGATGGCGGCATCGGCCGCCGAACGGCCCGCCCGACGAGCGGTCTCGGCAAACTCGACGATCAAGATGGCGTTCTTGGCGGCGAGACCGATGAGCGTCACGAGCCCGATCTGGAAATAGATATCGTTCGGCATGCCGCGCACGAGCAAAGCGAGCAGCGCGCCGAGGAGCGCGAACGGCACGGTGAGCAGCACGCCTAAAGGTAACGCAAGGTCTTCATACAAGGCCGCAAGGATCAAGAACACCATCAGGAGCGCGAGCAGGAACGCCGGCAAGGCGGAGGTCGCCGCACGCTTCTCCTGCAAGGCCTGCGCCGTCCAATCGATGCCGTAACCGACAGGCAGGATGTCCTCGGCAATCTCTTCGACCAGCGCGATGGCCTGGCTAGAACTCACGCCCGGGGCGGCTGCACAAATCAGGCGCGCGGACAGGAAGCCCATGTGCCGCTCGAGCTGCTCCGGCCCCGAGGAGGGCTTGAATTTCACGAAGCTGGAGAGCGGGATCATCGCACCGTTAGCCGAACGGACATGCACGCGGCCGGCGGCGGCGGCGTCCATGCGATCGGCCGCCTCCGACTGGACAAGCACGCGGTAGGTGCGGCCTGATAACGTGAAGTCGTTGGCGTAGACGACGCCGATGGTGGCCTGCAGGGCCTCGTGGAGGTCAGGCAACGTCACCCCAAGGGCGGCGGCGCGGACGTCGTCGACCTCGGCGAGGAACTGGGGTACGGCCGGCCGCAGGAAGACGCGGATACCGGTGAGCTCGGGGCGAGCGCGGAGCGCGGCCTCCAGCTTCTCGATGTTCGCCGCGAGCCGGGCGGGGTCGTCGTCATCCTTCGCCTGCAGGTAGAATTCGAAGCCGCCGGCGCTGCCGATGCCACGGATGGCGGGAGGGTTCACCACGAGGCACATGCCGTCAGGCCGCGTCATCCCGATCGCGTTGAGCTGACGGGCGAGGGCCTCGCCGCCTGGCGGACGAGCGCCGAAATCCTTCAGCGGCAGGAAGATCGTGCCGGAGTTGGTGCGCTCGCCGCCACCGAGCAGGTCGAAGCCGCTGATCGCGAAGGTGTGACGGACGGCGGGGTTCTCGCGCAACTTCGGCGTAAGGTCGTCCATGAAGGCCTTGGTGCGATTGATGCCCGAGCCGTCCGGCAGCGCCACCATGGCGAGCAGATAGCCTTGGTCTTCCGCCGGCAGGAAGCTGCGCGGTATCTTCACGACCAGCACGACGTTCGCGATGATGATCGCCAAGAAGGCGCCTGCGGCCGATCGCGGGTGATCAAGCAGCCAGCGGACCACGCGGCCATGCCAGGCGGCCACGGCGCCGAAGCCGCGGCCGAAGCCCGCGACGACGCCAGCCATCCAGCCCGTCGGCGCGCCGGGCGCATGCGGCTTGAGCAGCAGGGCACAAAGGGTCGGCGTGAGCGTCAGGGCGACGAAGCCGGAAAGGATGACGGAAAAGGCGACGGTGACCGCGAACTGCCGGTAGAGCACGCCCGCGATGCCGCCGAGGAAGGCGACCGGCAGGAAGACGCACACGAGCACGCAGACGATCGCGACGATCGCGCCAGCGACCTCGCGCACGGATTCCTTGGCGGCCTCGAACGGACTGAGCCCCTGCTCGCGCATGAGCCGTTCCGTGTTCTCAAGCACGACGATGGCGTCGTCGACCACGATGCCGATCGCGATGACCATCGCGAAGAGGGTCAGGATGTTGATGCCGTAGCCCATGATCCACAGCCCGGCGCAGGCGCCGATGAGCGAGACGGGCACCGCGATCATGGGGATGAGGGTGGCCCGCCACGAACCCAGGAAGAGGAAGACGACAAGCGCGACCAGGAAGGCGGCCTCAAGGAGCGTGTTGCGTACCTCGCCGATGGCGGAACGCACGAAGCGGGTGGTGTCGAACGGGATGCTGTACTCGACGTCCGGCGGAAACTGCTTGGTCAGCTCATCCATCCGCGCACGGATGCGGTCGGCGGTCTCGAGGGCGTTCGAGCCGGTCTGCAGGAAGACGCGGATGCCGGCGACCGGCTTGCCATCCAGCATGCTGAGCTGCTCGTAACTCTGGGAACCGAGTTCCACGCGGGCGACATCCTTCAGGCGGAGCACGCCGTCGGCGGAGCCGGAGCGCAGCACGATATCACCAAACTGCTCGGGGGTCGAAAGGCGCCCGCGGGCCACGACGGGCACCACGAAGGCGGCGTCTACCGACGGCTCCTGGCCGAGGCGGCCAACGGCATACTGAGTATTCGTGGCACGGATGGCACGGACGACCTCAGCGGAAGTGACGCCGAGCGCAGCCATGCGGTCCGGCCGCAGCCAGACGCGCATCGCGTAGTCGCGGGAGCCGAAGACACCGGCGTCGCCGACGCCCGGCAGGCGCTTGATCTCCTCGACGACGACCGAGGCCGCGAAGTTGCTGAGGAAGACGGAATCGCGCGTGGCCTGAGGCGAGACGATCGAGACCGACATGAGGATATCGTTCGAGCGTTTCTTGGTGATCACACCGAGACGGCGAACCTCTTCCGGCAGGCGCGGCTCAGCGAGCTTGACGCGATTGGCCACGAGGATGGTCGCCATATCCGGGTCGACGCCGTTCTCAAAGGTAACGGTAATGCTGAGTGAGCCACTCGATGACGAGTTAGACGAATAATAAAGGAGGCCTTCGACGCCGTTGATCTGCTCCTCGAGGGGGGCGGCGACGTTATTGACGAGCGCCTCTGGCGAGGCACCCGGGTAGCTCGCCACGACCGTCACGGTCGGCGGTGCGATCTGCGGATACTGCGACAACGGCAGGTTCTGCAGCGCCAGCCCACCGACCAGGACGATGATGAGCGAGAGGACGGCCGAGAAAATCGGCCGCTTGATGAAGAAGTCCCAGCCCATTTACTTCTTGGCCGGAGCGACGACGACCGGGGAGCCCGGGCGCAGCTTGTGCAGCTGGTTGAGGATGACGCGGTCGCCGGGACGCAAGCCAGTGAGGATGACGATATTCGAACCCAGGGCCTCGCCCAAGGTGACCGGACGAGCCTCGGCGCGATCACCCGCACCGACGACGAAGACGGAACGTCCCGACGGAGCTTGGACGAGCGCGAGCTGCGGCACGAGGGTGGCGTCCTTGGCCTTACCACCGGTCACGCGAACGCGGACAAACTGGCCCGCGAGCAAACCGCCGTCGGCATTGGCGAAACGGGCGCGGAGCTGCACCGTGCCGAGACGGGTGTCGACCTGGGGCGAGGCGAAGTCAATCTTGCCGCGGACGGGATAAGCGGAGCCGTTAGGGAGCAGGAGCGTGACCTCAGCGCCCTGGGCGGATTTGGCTCCGGTGGCAAAGAGGCGATGGAAATCATCTTCGGAAAGACCGAAGCGCGCCCAAACCTCATCCGCGTTCACGATCGTGGTGAGCAGGCCGTCCGGTCCGGTCGGAGTAACCAAAGTGCCTTCAGTAAGCAGGCGACGACCCGCGATGCCGGCGACGGGCGAGCGAACTTCGCAGTAATCTAAGTCGAGCTTAGCGAGGCTGGCCTTCGCGGCGGCGGCATCGCGCGCGCCCTTCGCGGCGTCGGCCAAGGCCTTTGCATCATCGGCTTCCTTGCGACTCGCGGCCTTCTGGCGGAAAAGCTCGGCCTGACGGACTGCTTCATCGGTCGCCTGCTGCGCCCGCGCAGTCTCTTGGGCGAGTTGTGCCACGGCCAACGCATGGGCGGCGACATAAGTCGCTGGATCGATTCGGAAAAGAAGGTCGCCGGCTTTCACTTGGGCGCCCTCGGCGTAATTGACCGTCTGCAAGATACCCGTCACGCGGGCGCGCACTTCCACTTCGCGCACGCCTTCGGTCTGCGCCGGCGCAATCGCCGTCTGAGCGAGGTCGGCCGGGGTGACCGTCAGGACCGCTACCGGCAATGGCCCGGAAGGCGGCATGGCCGACTCCTGGCGACAACCGAACAGGCCGAAGACCAAGACCGCACAGAGAAGACCCTCGACAGGGCGAGATTTACATACAGACATGTATGTAAATCTATTTGCCCGACCATGGCTCGCAAGACCAAAGCAGAAGCTGCCCTCACCCGTGACCGAATCGTTACCTGTGCCCGACAGGTTTTCAGCCGCGAAGGGGTCACGAATACATCCTTGGAAACGGTCGCCAAGGAGGCCGGCGTCACCCGCGGGGCGGTCTACTGGCACTTCCGCGACAAGGCCGACCTCTTCATAGCGGTGCGACAGCAGACGGGGACGCTGCTGCGGTTCGCCGACTTCCGGACGGGGGACGCCCTGGAGCGACTCGAGTCCGGCCTGCAGGCGGCCCTTGATCGCCTGCGCACCGACCAGCAAGCACTAGAGACCTACGAGGTCATGCTCTGGAAATGCGAATACGTCGGCGCCTTCGCCAGCGTTCGCCAGGACCTGATGTCGGCCAGCTCGCTCTTCCTGACCGAAGTGACGGAACTCTACGATGAGGCGGTTCGGATGAAACAGGCACCCGCCAATCTCGACCCGGCCTTAGCCGCGCGCGAGACACTGTGCTTTTACGCCGGATTGCTTAAACTGTGGCTGGCCGATGAAACCGGGGTGACGGTCCGCGCCGAGGTTCGCCAGCTGATCGCGCGACACGTCGCAGGGCGACGCCTGCAGAAGGCAGTTTGACTGCCTTCGCCGCCGCCCATATTAAAGCACCGTGAAGGCTCTCCCCGCCCTACTCTGCCTGCTCCTGCTCGGGATGGCCCCGGTGCGTGCGGCCGACCCGGACGCGCCCCAGACGTTGCCGATTATCTACGACCAGCCGGGTGAGAAATATATCCTCCGCATCGATAATCGCCGCTATCAGGTGCCCTATGTGACGAAGGAAGGCGTGGTCCGCCTGATGTCCGCCGCCAACTATCCGCGCACGAAGCTACGCTTTGACGAGTACAAGCGCTCGCTCGAAGACAAGGCGAAGGCCGAGACGCTCGTCAACCGCGCGCAGTCCAACGTCACCCGTGAGTCAGACCGCGTGACCCGGCTCCGCCGTAGCCTCGAATCCCTCCGCTCCCAACTCGCCCTGCTCCGCTCCCAACCGAATATCGACATCCGCGAACTGCAGTTCCTTCAGGAACAGATCCGCATCACCTCGGCGTCGCTCGCCTCCGCCGAAGACATGGAAGCGAAAGCCCAATCGAACCTCGATAAGACCAAGTCCTCCACGGAGTCGGCGTTCCAGCGCGCCGATAAGGCCCGCGAAGACTACGTCGCCGCGCTCGACGAATACGAGAAGCCGCTCGCGGCGATTCGTACCATCGCGCTGACGCACGGCACCGCGCTCTGATTTTCCAAGACCATGAAGACCACCACCCTGCTCCTCGCCTTGCTCTGCGCCAGCTCCGCCAGCTTCGCCCAACAGACCAAGCCCGCCGCGAAAGCCCCGGCCGCTAAGGCCGCGCCGAAGTCGATTGACCGTTACGCCATCCGCCCAGACGAGAAGGTCTCCTGGCATGACGTCCGCGAGACCGACCTCGAAGGCCGCGCCTTCCCCGACGCCGAGCGCAAGAGCTACTTCGACCGCCTCCCCGCCGAGGCCGACGGCAAGGTAACCCCGGCCGTCTGGAGCCTGAGCCGCGACAGCGTGGGCCAGATGTTCCGCTTCCGTACCGACGCCACGACGATCTACGCGCATTACAAGGTGACCAAGGCTCAGCTTGCGATGCCCCATATGCCCGCCACCGGCGTCAGCGGCCTCGACCTCTACGCCCGCGACAAAGATGGCAAGTGGCGCTGGGTGCAAGTCGCCCGCCCCGGTGCGCAGGAGATGAAAATCCGCCTCGCCGACGGCCTCGACGCCGGTGAACGCGAATACGCGATCTACCTGCCGCTCTTCAACGGCGTCGAATTCCTCCACGTCGGCGTAACCGAAGGCAAGAAGTTCGAAGGCCTCAAGCCGCGTGCGAAGCCCGTTGTCTTTTACGGCACCTCGATCACGCACGGTGCCTGCGCCAGCCGCCCAGGCATGGTACACACCGGCATCCTCGGCCGCCGCTTCGACGTGCCGGTCGTGAACCTCGGCTTCTCCGGCAACGGCCGCATGGACAAGGCCGTCGGCGACTTCCTCGTGCGGATTGACGCAGCCGCCTACGTCATCGACTGTCTCCCGAACATGAACGCAGAGGCCGTCACCGAGAAATGCGTGCCGCTCGTGAAGCAACTCCGCGCCGCCCGCCCCGGCACCCCGATCATCCTCGTCGAGGACCGCCGCAATACGGACTCCTGGATCATCGCCTCGCGCCGTAAGCATCACGACGACAACCACGCCGCGCTCAAGGCCGCCTATGAGCAGCTCGTGAAGGAAGGCGTCAAAGGGCTTTCCTACGTGCCCGGCGACCACCTTTACGGCGACGACAGCGATGGCGCCACGGACGGCTCGCACGCGAGCGACTTGGGCTTCCATCGCCAAGCCGATATCTTCGAGCCCTTCCTCAAGGCCGCCCTCGGACGCTGATTTTTAACGCTCCCCGCTGGCGAACGGGCCTATTCCTTTCACCCTAAGCGACGATGACTCGCAGCTTTCGCTACTACGACCTCATCCTCGGCGCGTTCGTCGCGGTGCTACTCTGCTCGAACCTCATCGGTCCCGCGAAGGTCGTGCAACTCGACCTGCCCTTCTTCGGTAAGACCGACTTCGGCGCAGGCAATTTATTCTTCCCGCTATCCTATATCTTCGGTGACATCCTCACGGAAGTCTACGGCTACGCCCTCGCCCGTCGCGTGATCTGGGCGGGCTTCGGCGCCATGCTCTTCGCGACGGTGATGACCTGGGTCGTGCTCGCGCTCCCGGCTAGCCCGAACGAGCCCTTCAGTGCGCAGCTGCAGCCCGCGCTCGAGACGTGCTTCGGCGGCGGTTGGCGCATCGCCCTCGGCTCGATCGTCGCATTCTTCGTCGGCGACTTCCTTAACTCCTATGTGCTCGCGAAGATGAAGGTCCGCATGGGCGGCAAACATCCGTGGGCCCGCTTCATCGGTTCGACCGTCGTTGGCCAGGGCGTCGATAGCCTGATCTTCTACCCGCTCGCCTTCATCGGCATCTGGAGCCCGCAGACACTCCTCGCCGTGATGTTCGCGAACTGGGTCTTCAAGATACTCGTCGAGGTGGTGATGACGCCGGTCACGACGATTGTCTGCGCGAAGCTGAAGCAGGCCGAGGGCGTCGATGCGTTCGATACCGACACCGATTTCACGCCCTTCAGCCTTAAGCGCTAAGCGCGGCACCCCGATTAGAGGCCTTTATCGGCCCCCAATCGACCTTTCTGTCATAATTTCTAGGTTTTCCGACGAATCCATTGACAGCACCCCCGGGGACCAGCACAACACCCTCAGTCAATTTCACTCAGGTAAGAGCCTCCCTTATAAAGGACGCATCAGTCGCGAGGGCGACTAACGGAATCAGGATTCAAACTCTCCGTACCCGACCCCAGAGTCCCGTAGCTAGGACTCTGGACTTATTTGTCCCGGAAACGGGAAGACAGGCCGCACCACCCGTGCGGCCTGTTTCGTGTCGTCGTGCCCAAGACCGGACTCGAACCGGTAAGCCTTTCGGCGGCAGATTTTAAGTCTGATGTGTATACCGTTCCACCACTTGGGCCGACGGCTCCAAAGTGCGGACGTGCCCTCGATTGGCAACCCGGGAAAGCGGGCAGGATTCTCCTTCGCCTTGCCCTCGGGACCAAACCCGGCTTCCTTCCGCCCATGGATCGCTTAGCCCAGACGTTCGCCCGCTGTAAAGCCGAAGGCCGCCCGGCCTTCGTAAGCTACGTCTGCGCCGGCGACCCCGACGTCGAGACGTCCAAGGCCGTGCTCCTCTCCCTGGCGCAGAACGGCGCCGACGTGCTCGAAGTGGGCGTGCCCTTCTCCGATCCGCTCGCCGACGGCCTGACCAACCAGCTCGCCTCCCAGCGCGCCCTCGAAGGCGGCATGACCTACGACGGCCTCCTCGATGTGCTCCGCGCGGTGCGCGCCGGCACCGACAAGCCGATCGTGCTCTATTGCTATTATAACCTGCTGTTTTCCTTTGGCCTCGAGAGTTACTGCGCCAAGGTCCGCGCCGCCGGCGCCGACGGCATGCTCGTCCTCGACTGCCCGCCCGAAGAAGCCGAGGAGCTGATCGCGGCCTCGAAGAAGCATGACCTCGCCAACATCTTCATCGTGGCTCCGACCACCCCGCCCGCGCGCATTAGCCTCATCGCCAAGCATGCTTCCGGCTTCATCTACTACGTCTCCCGCGAAGGCGTGACCGGCGAGCGCTCCGAACTGGCCGCCAATCTTTCGTCCGCCGTCGCCGAGATCCGTAAGCACACTTCTCTGCCGATCTGCGTCGGCTTCGGCGTCTCCACCGCCGCGCACGTCCAGGCCATCGCCAAGGTCGCCGACGGCGTGGTCGTCGGTAGCGCGCTCGTGAACGTCGTCGCCGCCCATAAGGACAAGAAGGGCGAAGCCGCCGCCGCCATCGGCGCGAAGGTGCGGGAACTACTCGTCAAATAAGACAAGGAGGGCCCGAGGACCCGAGGGCACGTTGGCCCGAGGTCCTGCAATTCGAGGACCCTGGATTCGAGGGCCTGAGGGCACGAGGCAAAGCCAGAAAGAGGTCGCTGGGCTACCTAGTCCCCGAAGTGCCTTACTCGGGTCCTTGTGTCCTCAGGCCCTCGTGCCCTCATATTCTTGGGTCCTCCTGCCCTCCAGCCCTCGTGCCCTCCTGTCCTCGTGTCCTCGCATGACGCTAATCCTTGACCAAGGGCCGTGCCTCCGCACTTTCCCCATGGTCCTAACCTCGTTAGGGCCACCGGAACCTCACCGCATGGCCTCACAAGACACCTGGACGAAAAAAGACCTGACCGGCATCGAGGAGCTTTCCCGCCCCGAGATCGAACTGCTCTTCCGCCAAGCCGACCAGTTCCTGCCCGCGCTCGCACCGGGCAAGGGCCTCGACCTGATGAAGGGCCGTACGGTGGTGAACCTCTTCCTCGAGCCGAGCACGCGCACCCGCACGGCCTTCGAGATCTCGGCCAAGAAGCTCGGCGCCGAAGTGGTCTCGATCAACACGACGGCCTCCTCCCTGGTGAAGGGCGAGACCCTCCGCGACACGGCGATGAACATCCGCGCGATGGGCGTCGACGCCATCGTGATGCGCCACTCCTCCGCCGGCTCGGCCCGCTACCTAGGCTCGGTCCTCGACATCTCGGTCATCAACGCCGGCGACGGGGCCCACGAACACCCGACGCAGGCCCTGCTCGACGCCTTCACGCTCCGGCAGCGTTTCGGCAAGGTCGAAGGCCTCAAGGTCACGATCCTCGGCGACATCCTCTTCAGCCGCGTCGCCCGCTCCAACATCCTCTGCCTGTCGAAGCTCGGCGCGCAGGTCACCCTCGCGGGTCCCGCCACGCTCGTCCCGGCCTCGCTGAAGGAAGCCTTCCCGCAGGTCCGCATCGTCCATGACCTGAAGGAAGCCCTGAAGGACTGCGACGCGGTGATGCTCCTGCGCATCCAGCACGAGCGCCAGACGACCACCCACTTCCCCTCGCTCGGCGAATACGCCTCGCAGTTCGGCCTCAACGCCGAACGCGCCGCCTGGCTCAAGCCCGAAGCGATCGTGATGCATCCGGGCCCCATCAACCGTGGCGTCGAAGTCGAAAGCGAAGTCGCCGACGGCCCCCGCTCGGTCATCCTCGAACAAGTCCGGAACGGCGTCGCCGTCCGCATGGCCGTCCTTCACCTCTGCACCGGAGCCATCAGCCGATGAACCCCGCCGACAACTCCCCTCTCTGGATCCGCGGCGCCCGCGTGATCGATCCCTCGGCTAAGCGCGATGAAGCCAAAGTCGACGTCTTCGCCCTCGACGGTAAGTTCGTCGATAAACTCTCCGCCGCCGACCAGGCCAGGGCCCGCGTCATCGACGGCACGGGTCTCGTGGTCGCCCCGGGCTTCGTCGACCTGAACTGCCGCCTCGGCGAACCGGGCCTGACGCCCCGCGAGACGATTCGCACCGGCACCCGCGCGGCCGCCGCCGGCGGTTTCACGACCGTGGTCACGATGCCTGACTCGCTTCCCGCAGCGGACAACGTCGGCACGATTCAACTCCTCCGCGAAATCTGCTCGCGCGACGCCGCCGTGCGCGTGCTCCCGACGGGGACGCTTACCAAAGGCCATGAAGGCAAGGCCCTTGCTCCGCTCGGCACGATGAAGAAGGCCGGCGTGGTCGCCGTCACCGACACGACCTCGGGCGTCCAGAACAACGAGATCATGCGTCGCGCGCTGGAATACGCCGCGATGTTCGACCTGGTGGTCCTCGACCATTGCCAGGACAGCAGCATGACCGAAGGCGGACAGATGCACGAAGGCGCCTGGTCCCTCCGCCTCGGCCTCCGCGGCCTGCCCCGCGCCGCCGAAGAGATCGTGGTCTCGAGCGACTGCCTGCTCGCCGAACTCACCAAGGCTCGCATCCACCTGCAGCACCTTTCCTCCGGCGGCTCCGCCGACATCGTCCGCCGTGCCAAGGCTATGCAGCTCGCGGTCACGGCTGAAGTCTCCGCCCTGCACCTGCTCCTCACCGACGCCGCGTTGGCGAACTACGGCACGAGCCTGAAGACGAATCCGCCTCTCCGCGAGGAAGCCGACCGTCTTGCCCTTATCGCTGCGCTCATCGACGGCACCATCGACGCGATCTGCTCCGACCACTCTCCCTGCACGGCTACCGAGAAGGATTGCGAGTTCGACCTGGCTCCTTTCGGCGCCGCGACGCTCGAGACGGCTTTCGCGGCCGCCCACACGGCGCTTGTCACCGGCGGCCACGCCGACCTCGCCCTCCTCATCGCTCGCCTGACGCACGGTCCGGCCAAGGCCCTTGGCCTCGAAGCAGGAACGCTCAAGTTCGGCGCCCTCGCGGACCTGGTCCTCCTCGACCCCAAGGCCGCCTGGACGCCCGCTTCCGCCGATCTCTCCTCGAAGTCTGGCAACAACCCGCTCGTCGGTCGCGCGCTCACCGGTCGCGTCCGCGCGACGTTCGTCGGCGGTCGTCAGGTCTTCGGCGCCTAAGCAAAGATGGGCGAGCTCACGCAATCCCTCGACGCCTTCGGGCCTTGGGACTGGGCGTGCGTGATCGTCAGTCTCTTGGCGGCTTTCATCGGCGTGTATGCGCTGAAGTGCTGGCGGGACCTTCCGGGCAAGGTCGCAGCGCCGACGATTTCCGCCAGCGACGCGGTGATGGGCCTTTGCACCGGCCTGCTCGCCTTCGGCATCCTCTTCGGCTTGGTGACGCAGATGGTGGCGCAAAGCTTTTCCACCTACTTCGGCTTCTCCCAGGCGCATGTCTTCACCGCTGCGTTCAGCGGGCAGCTCGCCGCGGCCTTGGCGATGCTCGGCATGGGAGCGGTCGCACCCCGAACGCTCGACTGGGCGCCGTCCGTCGAGACCGATGAGCCCAAGACCGATGGCTCGCCCATCCTTCAGGCGCTCCGCTCTTTCAGCGTTCCACGCGTCCTGCTCGGACTACTCTCCATCTTCGCGCTGGGCCTCGTCACCACGCTCGTCTGGAAAGGCTTCCATGTCGCCTGGGAACAGCTCTTCCTCAGCGGTTGGGCCGGCCAGCCGCCCGCCGACGAACCTCAGGAGATCGTCGACGCGGTGTTAAAGACCGACGTCGATACTTGGCGCTTCCTGACGATCGCGTTGGCGGTGACGATCGGTGCCCCGATCATGGAAGAACTCGCCTTCCGCGGCATGATCTATCCAGGCCTGCGCCGCCTTGGAGCCGCTTCCGAACGTCATGGCCGCTGGCTCGCCATCGTCATCACTGGTGCGCTCTTCAGCGCTGCGCACCTGAGCCCTTCCGCCGCCCTGCCTTTGTTCGCCTTTGGGGCGTTCATGTGCCTGGTCCGTGACCGCTATGGACTCCTGACCTGCATGGCCATCCATTGCTGTTTCAACGGTTGGAATTTACTCTGGTTGAAACTGGCCCCCAACGCCTCCACGCTCTGAGGCCATGGGAGCCCTCACCACCCTCGCGGACCGTTCGGTCGCCAAGCTGACCGAGGAAGAACTCATCCGTCGCGTGGTGCAGTCGCTCGCTGAAGCCGCGCCCCCTTTCCCTGAAGGACCAGGTGGCGATTGCGCGCATCTCCCGACCACCGGTGGCCGCTCGATCCGGGCGAGCACGATCGACTCGGTGATCCTGGGGCGACACTTCGACGCCGCCTGCGACGGCATCCGCGCCGGCGCCAAGTTGGTGAACCGCAATCTCAGCGACCTCGCTGCGGCCGGAGCCGTGCCTTCCGACGCCTTGCTCTCCCTCGTGATCGGCGCCGACGTCGACGCGACCTGGCTGACTGACTTCGCCCACGGTGCCGGGCGCGCCGCCGCCAAGGCCGGCCTGCGCATCGTCGGCGGCGATATCTGTCGCGGTCCTAACGGCGCCTTCATCGGCACGCTCGCCGTCCAAGGTTTCGCCCATCGCATCCTGACGCGCAAGCTGTGCGCCGCGGGTGATGTGCTTTTCGTCACCGGCCGGCTCGGCGGTTCGCTCTACGGCAAGCACCTCGACTTCTCTCCCCGCCTCGCCGAAGGCGAATGGCTCTGCGGGCACGGCGAAGTCACGGCGTGCACCGACCTCTCCGACGGTCTCGCCAAGGACCTGCCTGGACTGCTTGGCCCCAGACTTGATGCACGCATCAACGTGGCGGCCTTACCGGTCTCCGACGCCGCGACCGCCCTTTCAAAGTCAGATGGTAAACCCGTGCTCGAGCACGCCCTGCAGGATGGCGAGGACTACGAGCTGCTCTTCGCGGTCAGTGACGACCGGGCCGACCTGCTGGAATCTTCTTTCCGCAAGGCCTTCCCGCTCACGCCGCTCACACGCCTGGGCACGGTCGAGACCGGCACGGGCCTCGCCCGCGACGTCGCGGACGGCGAGCCGATCAAGGTCCGCGGCTTCGGTCACTTCGCCTAAGCCTCGCTCCGCTTACATGCGGAACCGACGGATGCCCACGAACAACGCGAAGATCAGCGCGGAAGCACCGAAGGTCACCGTGACGGTCTCATAGGTGGCGAGCAGTTCGATCACCTGGTCGAGTAGCTTGATGGATTGCTTCGTATCTCGCTCGGCGACTTCCAAGGCACTGGTCGCCGCGGTCGCGGTCACTTCGACGTTCTTATTGTCCGACTTCGTACCTTGGTCGGTGAAGAGCACGACCCCCGTATCAGCGGACTTCATGGCGCTCTTATAGGCTTCGAAGGAAGACTGGATACTGATGGTGGTGTCCTTCACGCGCTTGGTCGTGTCACGCAGCTCGTGGCTGAACCAGAGGCCGGCCAGGGAGACGAGCAACGTCACGACGGCCATGCCGACGATGCCGATCTCGGCTTGGATGAGGTTGTTCTTGGCGGATCGACCGCGGCTACGCTGGGCGCACATGAGGTGGGTTGGTTAAAGGTTGAGGGTGGACTGACCGTCGTCGGGCTTCTTGGCGGTCTGCTTCTTTTCGGCCGGCACCTTCTTGGCGGCAGGCTTCTTGGCGGCGGGTTTCTTGGCGCCCCTCTTAGGCGCAGCCTTCGCCGGCGCGCCCTTCTTCGCCGAGGCGGCCGTCTTGGCGGTCGTGCGACGTCGACGCTTGGGCTTCTTCTTCCGGGAGAAAAGACTCCGCCAGGCGGGAATCTTCTGCTTGTCCTTGAAACCAAGTTTCTTGCGGATGGTCGTCGAAAGCCAGTCCACGAGTTCCGGCGCGACGGCACCGCAAAGACCCTGGACGATAGCTTTGTTCAGCGCCGAGAGTTCCCACTGGAACGTCACGAAGTAGGCGATGACCGCGAAGATCGCGGCGGCGATGACGTGACGGAGCGAACGCTGCCAGCTCGCGTCGGCGGCCTCGTCGACGAGCAGGCGACCGACCATCGCGGCGGCGCCGATCAGCGCGACGATCCAACCACCCGACTTGAAAGCCAGCAGGGCGACTTGGAAATTATTCACGATGGCCGGCGAGGCTTTCGCCACCGCCGGAGCCTGTTCGGCCACCTGGGCTAAGACCAGTGACAGGATCATGCGCGTCCCTCCCCGATCCGAAGACCGTTCCCCGTCGGACGGGGCGTTGATGTGAGAAGGCGACGCAAAGCGAAGAAGTATCGGCAAAGATACGGTTCGAAAAAAGGGGAGGTTCAGCCTTGGGCCGGCCGCCTCCCCTCTCAACCCCTAATTATAAGGTTATTCTGACAAACCTGCCTTAAAGCGCCGCTTTTCGTGCCGGGCGCCCTTCATCGACCTCGATGTAGTCGAACATCGTGTCGACGCCGGCTTCGGCGGTGAGACCGTTCTCCTTGAGCCGACGCACGAGCACTTCGTTGGCTTCGTCGCGCCAGCCGCGCTTGGTCATGAAGCCATTCCAGATTTCGATCTCGTTCGTGGAAAGTTTGCGACCCTTGGCTTCGGCCCACGCGAGGACCTCGTCCTGCGTCGCCGTGGGATTCTGCAGCACCCACACGCGCAGCTCGTCATACTTGATGCCAAGATACTGGCAGCAACGGTCGTCAAAGGCCTTGCCAAGATTATTCACGAAGTCGGCGTGCAGCTGGCCGGCCGCGTGCAGGCGGATCTTCGAGACCAAGCGAGGGAGGTACACGAAACCACGGACGGCTTCATAGGGGCTAAGGAGACCAGGGACAAGGGGCATGGGGGTAAGGTTAGATGAAAGATGACGGATGACAGAGGACAGAGGAAAGACAAAAGCCACGAACGGTGTCTGCGGATAGCGGTTGGCGGTTAGCGGATAGGGAAAACAAAGGAAGACCGGAAGATGGGCGATGGAGCCTACCACTCGGGCAGCTTTCCGCCTTCTTTTCTCCCCCTGCATGCTGGTGCTCCCAACCGCTTACCGCCAACCGCTAACCGCTTTCACCTAACTTTTGCACCTTTGCACCTCTTTGCCTCCGGCCCTCGTGTCCTCCTGCCCTCGCTAGTGTTGCCCTTCTCACCCGCCCTGCCTTTCCTACCCCTACCCCTGCCCCTGCCCCTTCTCTAACCATGCTCCGCTTCCTCGCCTGGCTTCCGCTCCTCATCCTCTCGGTCTTGGCCGCCGATAAGCCCGCGGCCTTCTCGTCCGCCAAATACGACAAGGACATCGCAGCCTTCGAGGCGGCCGACAAAGCTACGCCTCCCCCTCAGGGCGCCCTGCTCTTCTCGGGCGCCAGCTCGCTGCGCCTCTGGAAGACGGCTGGCCTCGACTTCGCCCCTTACCCGCTCATCAACCGTGGTTTCGGCGGCTCGAAGACCACGGAAGTCCTCGGCTACATGGATCGCATCACGCTGCCCTACCACCCGCGCGTGGTCGTCTTCCACTGCGGCAGCAACGACATCAACGCCGGCGATGCCGCCGAGGCCGTGATCGCCCGCGTGACCGAATACCATCGCCGCCTCCGGGCGAAAAACCCGCATGCCCAGCTCGTGCTCCTCTCGACCACCCAGGCGCCCTCCCGCCGGGCGAAGTGGGCCGAGATGAAGAAGGCCGACGAAGGTTTCCGCGCCCTCGCCGCCGCCCATCCGGAGGTCCGGTTCGTGGACATCAACCCCGGGCTCAACCTCCCCGACGGCGAGCCCCGCCCGGGGCTTTACCTGAAGGATAATCTGCACCCCTCCGAAGCCGGCTACGCCGCGATGCTCAAGGTCATCCGCCCCGCCGTCGACGCCGCCTGGCAGGCGACCGAGGCAGCGTTTAAAAGGTAATAGCGGTTAGCGGCTGGCGGTTAGCGGTTAGGGAGGGCGGAATTGATTCATCTAAGATCTCGGTCGGAGGCACCATAACTCCGGCCCTCATGACCTCTGGCCCACGTGACCTCGTTTGGCCAACCGCCAACCGCTAGCCGCCAGCCGCTACCACCTCACGGCAAACCAACACCATTCCCTTTGCTCTTTAAGCCATTGTCCTCAATTTTGCCGCCGATGTCCTCCCCCTCCGCCAGTGCTGCCGCCGAACGTTTCCCGAACGGGCCGTTCACGCGCTACATGGTCGGCGAGGGGATCTCGATGACGGGCACCTGGATGCAGGGCATGGCCCTCGGCTGGGTGATGACCGAAGTCGTGGTCCGCGACGGACTCCAGAAATACGAAGGCCTCCTACAAGCGGCGCCACACCTCGCGAGCGGCCTGGTCATGCTGGCGCTCTTCCGCTTCGGCGGGGCGTGCGCCGATCGTCACGACAAACGGTTCATCCTGCAAGTCTGCCAGATCGCGCAGATCGGCTTCGCCCTCGCGATCGGCCAGCTCATCGCCCACGGATCCTTGCACACCTGGCATCTCATCGTGGCCGCGGCCCTGCTGGGCGTCTCCAGCTCCTTCGAGATGCCCGCCGCCGCGGCCATTGTCCCGGAACTCGTCGCAAAGGAGAATGTCGCTAAAGCCATCTCGGTCGATCGCGCGGTCTTCCACGCCACTCGCCTCGTCGGCCCGGCTGCCGCCGGATTTCTCGTCGTCCGCTACGGCGCCGAATGGGCCTTCTACCTGAATGCAGCTTCCTTCGTGGCGCTGATGATCGCCTTGGCTACGTTACCCCGCCGTGCACAGGGCACGGTCGAAGAAGAACAGAAGCGCCAAGGGGGCGCCGGTGAAGGTTTCCGCCATGTTCGGCAGGACAAGCCCAGCCTCGCGATGGTCGCGCTCCTCGCCACCAATACCCTCTTTGTCTTCCCCGTCATCATTGTGCTGCTGCCGTTGTACGCGAAGAATGACCTCCACGCCACGGCGGAGCAGATGGGACTCCTGATGCTCTGCTCGGGCCTTGGGTCGGTTTCCGGTTCGCTTCTCATCATGGCGCTCCGCCCGAGCCTACGCCGCATCGCCATTCTTATCGGCATGGTCCTCGCCTGCGGTGCGCTTGTCAGCCTCAGTCAGTCGCACGAACTCATTTGGGCCGGTGTCTCGCTCGTCTGCCTCGCGGTCGGCGTCTCGACGCTGGTCGGCCTGGCCAACACCATCGTCCAAGAACGTTCGCCCGCGGAACTACGTGGCCGCGTGTCGGCCGTCGCTGGCCTGAGCTTCTTCGGCTTCCTGCCTTTCGCCGCGATCATCATGGGCGTGATGACCGACCTCTTCGAGCTGCGTAACGTGCTGCTCGGCTCTTCGATCTGCTACGCGATCATCGGCCTCATCGTCATGCTCACCGTCGGCAGCAAGGTGACGGGTGAACAGGAAGAGAAGGCCTGACCGACTTCGTTCGCCGAATGGTGAACGCAAGGTAGGGGCGAGGCTACGCCGCGCCCTTTTTCATCGGGCATGACGTAGTCCTGCCCCTACCTATGGCCACCATTCGGCGGCCGGACACGACTAGGGCAGCACGCGGTGCTGCCCCTACCCCTAGCCCTGCCCCTATCCCTCGCGAACTGGTTCGCGTAAAGTGGTGCTCCCGTTGGGAGTCGAACCCAAATCGCCGGCTTCGGAGGCTAGCATTCTATCCATTGAAATACAGGAGCGTGAGGTTTTAAAATCCCTTTAAACGGAGGTTAGTCAACCCTTCCCGCCCCCACAGTCAGTCTCGGCCTTATTTCGCAGGCATCACGCGGTCGGCGAAATCCGCGTAGTTCTTCCAGTCCTCGAGCAGGATGTCGTGCTTACCGGGGCGGAGATGATACCCGATGGTCTGGCCGACGGACTTGCTGACGGGCGGCTGTTCTTTGACGCCGAGGCCAGGCTGGCCGAGCACCCGATAGACGGGGTCGGCGTGTACAGCACCGAGGAACTCGCCGAGGGGATCGGCCCAGCTGTCCTCCGAGGCGCTGGCGACGTACAGCGGACGGGGGGCCGCCAGCGCGAGGAGGTAATGCGCGTCAAGCGGCAGCTGGTCTTCCTTCTCGGAGAAAGTCGCGAAGCGCGCGGTGAACCAATGCGGGAAGCCGCGACCCTTATAGTGGCCGCTGATCACGCCCACGGTCTCGCCGAAGATGCGCTTGTTGAGCGCGGCGCCGCCGCAGCCCGAGTTGTTGGAGATCACGAAAGCAAAGCGTTGATCCTGCGCACCCGCCCAGAGCGAAGCCTTGCCGAGGCGCGAGTGGCCATGAACCGCGGCGCGCTGGGCGTCGACCGACGGGACTTTCTCGAGGACGTCGAGCATGCGCGAGAGACCCCATGCCCAGCAGCCGATGGCGCCCCATTCGCCGTCTTTCCACTTGGTGTTCTCGCCGTCGGGCGAGATCGCCGCACGAAAACCATGCTTCCAGCCCTCGGGATGATCGGGCTCGAAGTCGCCGTAATAAACCGTGGCTGAAGCGTAACCACGGTCGATGAGGGCCTCGAACTCCCAGCGACGCGCCTGTCCGCCGCGCAAGGCCGGATCGGCCTGGGTCGTGCCCTTCAAGGCCCACTGCTTGGAAACCCACGTGGACGCGACGAAGACCGCCGGATCTTCGCTGGTGGTGTGGTTGCTGCCGAAGTTCAGGCCGACGAAGACCGGCGCGGAACGCTTGGACGCGTTGGGCACGTAAAGCAGCATATCGAACGACGGGCCTTTCTTACCGATCGGCCAGACCTTGAACTGGGTGCGCGTGGCTTTGCCACCGAAGGCGTCCTTGGATTGCTCGCGGATTTCGACCACGGCGTCGGCCTGGAGCTTCTTCGTGTCGGGCGTGCGGCCGAACATGTTCTGCTCGACGAGCCGGAAGACTTCCGGACGACGGACCTCGTTCCAGATCTTCGCGTCCGTCACCTTGCGTCCGTCGGCGCACACGAGCGGATCGGGCAAAGCATACGGAGGGACTTTCGACTCTTCGGAGATGGTCGGCGGAATCGCAGCCAGCAGAAGCAGGGGTAGCAGCATGGCGCGACTATGAA